>NZ_JBWYIZ010000004.1:0-198840 GCF_056779995.1 Acinetobacter sp. ANC_7504
CAACTCAAACCTGAACTCAGGAAACATCACTTGTCACGGGTGACTCATCTTGACGCTTTGCCAGATTGCTCCACCAGTCTGGCTTTTTTTTCACAGTAATTAGACCATGAACAACGACAATTAAATATCAGTCTCGTGATTCCTTAAAACGGCGATAGTTATGTCATAAGTGATTGAAACGATTTCACTCATCATTCTCAAAGATTCAGATGATTCTTCTAATTTTATCTTAAATCAATTGTTTAAGTAAATTTTTAAAGCGTTGTTTTAGAAGCTAAAATCCGCTTAATTGTGCCTATATCATAGTTTCTATTACCCAATTATGATCAACAACGATTAGTCGTTAGTATTTAAATTAAAAACCCATCACCTAGATGATGGGTTAATTGTTGATGTCTCAAGATTTAGATTAATACGCCCACTGGATGAGCAATCGAAATAGACCAGCAATCAATAATAGACTTAAAAAACCACCGAGCCATAAAACAATAAACCACCCTGCTTGATTCAGTTTCATTATCATTCTCCTCAGTGATAACCTTCGTCACCAACACGAACCTTGTCTCTAAATACCCAATAAGATAAAGCGGTATAAAACAATATAATTGGGATTAGAATGAGTGCACCAATGAGAGCAAATAATTGACTACTTTGAGGTGCAGCAGCTTGCCAAATCGTTACACTTGGCGGAATGATATTCGGCCATAAACTAATTAAGAAGCCCGTATACGCAAGAAATACCAAAGCCAATGTATAGATGAAAGGCGCAAACTCCTGACGACGTTTACAAGCTCTGAGCGCTAGGAAAGTGAAAATCAATACCAGTAATGGTACGGGACTGAAATACCACATTTGTGGCTGACTAAACCAACGCTGTGCAATATCGTCATGTACAAGGGGAGTATAAATACTGACAGCGCCAAATATTAGAAATAACGCGATCATAAGCTTAGGCATCAGACGGTACATATGATCTTGTACACGCTCATCTGTTTTAAAAATTAACCATCCGCAACCGAGTGTCGCGTATAAAACAACAACGCCTAAACCTGTAAAGAGTGAAAATGGAGTGAGCCAATCCAGACCACCACCCGTGAACACACCATTGGTGGTCTGTATTCCTTGAATATAAGCGCCTAAAATCACACCTTGTAAAAATGAAGCTAAAATTGAACCCCAAATAAATGCTTGGTCCCAAAGTGCTTTAGTCCGATTAGCCTTAAAACGAAACTCAAAAGCGACTCCACGAAATATAAGCGCGATCACCATTAAGGTAATGGGCATATATAATGCGGACAATACAGTCGAATAGACCAGTGGAAAAGCGGCAAATAAACCAGCTCCACCAAGTACCATCCAAGTCTCATTGCCATCCCATACGGGTGCTACAGTATTCATCATGACATCACGCTCTTGGCGATCTTTCACAAATGGAAATAAAATACCAATTCCCAAATCAAAACCATCAAGAACGACATAAATCAACACACCTAGTGCGATGATCACAATCCAAATCAATGATAAATCAATCATTTCAAATTCTCCTGATCATTCACCTTATTTGATGCTTCAAGTTGTTGTTCATTATCAATGGTACTCATCGGGCGTTTAGATGCTCGGATCACTTCGCCATCTGAATGTGGTGTTGAATAAATAAATTCTGGTCCTTTCACCATCATTTTCAACATATAAAAGATACCGATACCAAATACGATGCAGTACACCACAACAAAAATAATTAGCGTAAGTCCAACCTGTTCCGCAGAGACAGGAGATAACGCATCTTTCGTACGCATTACGCCATAGATAATCCAAGGTTGACGTCCCACCTCTGTGGTAAACCAGCCTGCCAACAATGCAATAAAACCCGAAGGCCCCATCCACAAAGCAAACTTGTGCAACCATTTTGACTCATAGAATTTTCCTGTCTTACGTAGCCATAGACCAAATACAGCCAGTAAGATCATGAGCATGCCCATACCCACCATGATTCGGAAACTCCAAAAAACGATGGTTGAATTAGGTCGATCCTCAGGAGCGAATTCTTTTAAGCCTTTAACCTCACCATTAAGAGTATGTGTCATGATAAGGCTACCCAGATTTGGAATACCAATCGCATATTTAGTTTCTTCAGCTTCCATATCTGGAATACCAAATAGATACAACGGCATACCATGATCTTTATTGGTTTCCCAATGACCTTCGATTGCAGCTAATTTAGCAGGCTGATGTTCTAAGGTATTCAATCCATGTAAATCACCCACGAACATCTGTAGTGGAGCTAAAGCAAGGATCATCCACATTGCCATCGAGAATGACTTTTTAACTAACGTATCACGGCGTCCTTTGAGTAGATGCCATGCAGCAGTTGCGGCAACCAATAAGCCTGAAACCAAGAAAGCGGCCAGTGCCATATGGGCTAATCGATAAGGAAAGGATGGGTTAAAGACAATCGCGAACCAATCTTGGGGAACGATTATTCCATTTTCAAATGCAAAGCCTTGAGGTGTTTGCATCCAGCTATTAGATGACAGAATCCAAAACATGGATATACATGTTCCTATTGCCACCATTAAGGTTGCAAAAAAATGCGTCTTTGGTCCAACTCGCCCCCAGCCAAACAACATGATACCGAGGAAACCAGCTTCTAAGAAAAACGCACTGAGCACTTCATAAGTTAGCAATGGTCCGGTGACACTACCAGCTATACGTGAAAATTCACTCCAGTTGGTTCCAAACTGATAGCTCATCACCACGCCTGAAACGACACCCATACCAAATGAAAGTGCGAATATTTTTATCCAAAATTTAAACAGATCTCGATAAACAGGATCATTCGTTTTAAGCCAACGCCATTCGAGCACAGCCAAAAAACTTGCCAATCCAATCGAAATTGCTGGAAAGATAATGTGAAATGAAACAGTGAATGCAAATTGTATACGCGCCAATTCGAGCGCTGTTAGTCCTAGATCCATGAGGTCACCTTATCATTGAATTTTGTGGTGAATGTTGTTCTTCAATGAGTTTAAAACTACAGTCAGAATTACATTGTAGATGTCATGTATCATTCCGATAACACGCGATTTTAAATTCACTTTTTTGAGGATGAGTGAATACCGTCTGTTAGCTACAGACTGTTTAAAGATTTTTTTCATAAGATTGAACTCTAAATAAATTGATTAAGATCAAAATGATCCAAGGTTTAAATCAATTAGAGTCCAAAAGGTGGCGCTCGGCCTTGAGGCAGAAGATAGAGCTTCTGTAGAGAAAAATAGACATGCCAAAAAGAATTGCGGTAGAAGCTCAACTTGACTTGTAAGCGATCAAAAATTTCTTTTACACCAAAATCAAATGGTAAGACGAGGTCTCCATACACAGTGCAATATTGGCATTGGTGAGTAATTTGATTATGGTCGTGATGATGTTCGTTTTCACTCAAATGGTGGACGAGATCGTGATAAGTCTCATGAACATGCTGATGGCGTTCTGGAGAAAGTAAATTATGCATAATAGACATGCATACCGGAGCGACATGAAATTTCTCCGGTAAGATCGGTTGTAAATAAACCGCTAGTTGTAATAACACCGTTGCAAATGCAATGATGAGTCCACTAGATCTTAGCAAAATTTCCTCTCAACTCTTTTCAATAAAGAGTGTTTAGAAACATAGAAAAAAAATCAAGTTAATAACCGACTAGGCTGATCAACTTTCATACTTAACTATACGCCTATTGAACTTGTTTTTAAAGCCTTTTCAATTTTATACATAACATGTATTTATAATATCTATAAAAATTAAAGTAGCTAAATTTTATGATTTGAAAAAATTTAAAGGGATTTTCAAATAAGATACTCCATTGTGTTCAGTGGGCGGAAATTTGCCACCGTTTATATTAATTTGAATGGCTGGTAAAATGAGCTTTGGCATCCCCAATGTCGCGTCACGGTTATTGCGCATTTCCACAAAATCATTCTTTTTTGAATCAATTCGAATGTGTATATTCGATTTTTTTTGCGTTCTTATATCCGTTTGACACATATATTGGTGTCGATTTTCTGGTAAATAATCGTGACATAGATATACACGCATATGATCAGGCAGTTGATAAAGCTTCTGAACTGAATCAAATAATTCTGCTGCACTGCCCCGTGGAAAATCACATCGTGCTGTACCATAGTCTGGCATAAATATAGTATCACCCACGAAAACTGCATCACCTATCACATAACTAAGACAAGCAGGTGTATGACCAGGCGTTGGAATATTGTAGGCTTCAATTTCTCCAATTTTGAAACACTCATGATCTTTAAATAAATAATCGAATGGTTGCTGTGCGTTTATTGCCTTAATATCCAATTGATAAATTGAGCCAAATGTTTCTTGTACAATTCCAATATGATGACTCATGGCAATTTTGCCACCTAGCTTTGATTTTAAATATTGCGCAGCGGTCAAATGATCAGCATGCACATGTGTTTCTAAAATCCACTCAACCTTGTAATGCTGTTCATGTATGTATTGAATAATCTGGTTAGCATGTTCCGTCGTTGTTGTCGCAGAAGCAGCATCAAAATCTAAAACACTATCGATAATGGCACAACTTAATGTCACAGGATCAGCCACGACATAACTAAATGTATTGGTATTTTGATCAAAAAAATCTTTAATTAGCGGCTTGATTTGATCTTGAGTGGCGTCTTTCATCACTAGTTTCATAACTATGCCCCCATCCATTTACGGTGAATTAAAACTCCTATCAACATCGCAATCACAAAATAGAGTGATTGATAATGCCCTAAACCAATCAATGTTAATCCTGGTGCTGGACAGATACCTGCGATGCCCCAGCCTATCCCAAACAAGCTAGCACCTATAATGAGCTTGTTATCAAGCTGATTGCTCTTTGGTAGATCAATAGTCTCATTGAATAGAGTTAAAGGTTTTTCACTTCTGGTTACGATCTGAAAGGGTATGAATGCCACGACAATGGCACCCATCATGACAAATGCCAAACTTGCATCCCACTCACCGAATAAATCAAGAAAATTAAGAACTTTTTCAGGGTTCGACATTCCAGATAACATGAGCCCCACGGAAAAAAGTGAGCCAAACAAAAAAGCAAAAAGGTTTTTCATTTAGAATGCTCCTGTGACATGTCGAATTAAATAAACCGTTATAAAGCCTGTCAGCATAAAACTTAGTGTTGCCACAATAGATCTTTTGGACAATCTACTTAAACCACAAATGCCATGCCCACTTGTACAGCCAGAACCTAAACGTGTTCCAAATCCAACTAAAATACCTGCCACGATCATCATGAATGGACTTGCTTCGAGTTCAATTTCAGGCTGAACCCAAATACCATAGATAAACGGTGTGATGATGAGACCCATTAAAAACCACAATGCTGGTGTTTTGAAAACTTTATGCGGATTTAGTACTTGACCGATTAAACCACTAATCCCTGCTATTCGACCATTCACATATAAGTATCCAACCACAGATAAACCGAGTAGTGCTCCACCTAAAAAAGCAATCACAATATCATGCATAACAATTTACTTATTTACAATATATTTTTTTATATTATATAATTTTGAAAAATAATCAAGATGCTTTAACATACGCATCCTTCTGTTTCAAAGGAACATCTAATGCAATCTGATGTTGAATTCAATCAAATGGATTTTTCACAAGTTGATCAAGTCAGCGATCGACTTAAAGTCCTGTCGAATCCTGATCGCTTAAAGATACTTTGTATTTTAGTAGATGGTGAATTGAACGTTCAGGAAATTGAGAATCGAACTCAAATCTTTCAACCCACGCTTTCACAACAGTTAACCGTATTACGTAAAGCTGAAATGGTGGTGACTCGTCGTGAAGGTAAACAAATTTTTTATCAAGTGAGTGATCCTAAAGTCCTCACCATTATACAATCGCTTTATCGCTTATATTGCGATCCTACTTCATAATCTTGCAATTCTTTCAGTTTTGGATATAAGACTCAAATACGATCATATTCTCCATGCAAATGACCATGTATTAAATTTTAAAGTTTTGTATTCAATAGTACTAAAGTCCAAAAAATTCTATTTTTCAAAAACTTCTTGCAAGTCTTTTGCCATTCCTTGCATAGACTTAAACTCTCCTTGTTGATTTTTCCATACCATAGCTGGCGTGGAAAAAAATCCATATTTATCCATGAGTGACTCGTTATAGTCGATTTTTTCATGTAAAGATTTTGATATATTTTGCGTAACAACTAATCGCTCTTTACCTTTCTTTTTATTGTAGTCATTAAATACTTTAGCAGGATCACTTGAGTTAAGTATGGTGACAATCTGCCCTCGACTTTCTTCTCGAATTACACCAACTTGTATATGTCGAAGTTGAACTTTTCCCGAGTTTACCCATGGTCGTGCAGCTTCCCAAAATTGATGGCAATATGGGCAGTTAGGATCTGAAAATACATAAACAACGCGTGCTGCTGTATTTTCACCATCTTGAATCCAAGTCGACTTTTCAATGCTCTTCCATACATCATCTAACACAGCGTCTTTGACATGTGTATTTAATGCTTCAATAGAAATATTTTCACCTTGAGCATTATATAAATCACCCATAATGTAATATTTCTGATCATTAGAAATAAAAACCGTGCCTGGATGTTGGTTCATATGCCCTCCCCAGCCTGTCATACCTGCTGGTGCTGGAATTTCTTTTACAAACTCAAAGCCCTCTACTGAAATCTGCTTTTTTAAATCCGCATAACTGACGCTACTTATTAAAAATACGCTAGACAACAATATTAATTTATTTATATCTTTCATACCCTTTAGCTCTACTCAGCTGTCATTTTAATTAAATATTCTTGCAATTTTGCAGCGCTTAACTCACCCATATGTCTATCCACCAATTTACCTTTTTCATCGTAAAACAATGTAGTTGGCAAGCCAAAACTATTGCTCTGCTTGGGCATTTCCCCATTTACATCAAGTCTGACATTTTTAAAGTTGAAGCTGTGTTTTTGTAAATAGTTTTGAACCGTTGTGATATCTTCACCTTGATTGAGCATCACAAAATGAATATTGGGATGAGCCTTTTGTGCTTGAAAAAGTATTGGCATCTCTCTATGACATGGCGGGCACCAACTCGCCCACAAATTAACGACTGTAGGCTGACCCAAAAAATCTGTGAAATACCCTTCATTCTTATTTTCACTATGATCAGTTGGGAGTATCTGAAAACTTAGGTCAGGATAATAACTTTCAACCTTGTATTGAATTTTTATCATTACGCCAATCGCTACCCAAAATAAAAACACCCCAACTAAAATGATTTTCATTTTTGTTCGTAAGCTTCGATTGAGAATGATATAGCTTAGCCCACCGAAGAATAATCCACTCCATAAGCTAAATCCTTTATCTTGGATATTGAGTATATCTAAAGGATTTTCAATATAAATCTCCCAATAGAACATAACAAAGATGACTCTAGCGGCAACTGCTCCAATAATGATGCTTGTCCACACTGAATCTTTACTGATTTTGACTTGGGTATCAGTCCATTTATAGTGATGACCTAAAACATTGATCAGGATACTGATGAACAGTATCCCACTGAATAGAATCAATAAAACCCATGGAAACATGAGTGATCCAAGTTGAATCCCATCAAATGAAATCATTACTGAACCATCCCGACAGATTGTTCCTGCAATCGATTTAATAACTGTGTTGCAGTAAAAGTGCCAGTCAAGCGCAGATCACGTATTTCATCATGTTGCGTATTTAAAAAAATAAATGTTGGCGGACCTAAAATTTGCCATTTTTTTAACAGTTCATCTTGGCTTGGTTCAAAATGAGTGAGATCTAATTTAATTAAAACCAACTCATTGAGTTTGGCTTGAACATCTTCACGCGGAAGTACCTCTTTTTCTATCGGTTGACATGCAACACACCAATCTGCGTAAACATCAATTACTACGGCTTTACCTTGATTTGCGTTCAAAACATTTGAAAGCTGAGCGGCAGAGTTGACTTTATGCCATGTATGTAATGTTTTGGCCTGCGTTACAAGCGAGTACGTATACCCTTGCTGCACATAATTCACTCCTAAAAACATCATGCCAAGACTGAGTAATATGATGATGCTTTTAACCACTATTTTTTCGACATAAGGTCGCATTTTCCAGAGTAAATATACAGCGAATCCAAGAAGTAAAAGACCCATCAGAATTTGATAAATACTGGTTGGGATAAGTGGCCGTGCAAAATAAATGGCCACAAGCAACATCACGAAACCAAAACAGACCTTGAGTCGATCCATCCATACCCCAGGTTTAGGTAAAAAATGCGTCCCGAAAACTGCCGCAATAAAAAGCGGCAAACCAATCCCAATGCCCAAAACAAAAAGATAAGTCGCCCCTAATAAAGGTTGGTTCATCTGTGAGACAAATATCAATGCTCCAGCCAACGGAGCACTCATGCAGGGTCCAACTATCAGTGCAGAAATCACCCCCATGAGTCCTGCACCGATCAATGTTCCACCTTTTTGTTTTTGTTGCCAAAGATCTAAGCGTTGTAACATTCCTTGAGGTAAAGAGATTTGAAATGCACCAAAAAGATTAAGGGCAAAAATAATAAACAGGAGACTAAAAATACTGATGAAGATCGGACTTTGAAACCAACGCTGAAAACTATAGCCCAGTTGAGAAACAACGAATCCCATTAATGCATAAACGATAGCCATCCCTGTGACAAAAATAAAAGCTATTACCGCGGCACGATAACCTCTGTGATTTTGCACAAGAATGCCTGATAAAATCGGAATTAAGGGCAATGAACAAGGCAAGAATGCCAACAATATTCCAAGTCCTAAAAACACCAATAAATTAAGCCCTACACTTTGTTGAGAGAGCAAATTTAAAAAAAAAAGATCGTTGTTCCATACACTCGAAAATCTCGCTGGCCTATTCAGATTTTCTTTAGATAAATTTGCATCTAGTGTGGTTTGATCCTCACTGATTAAATTATTTTCCCCAAATTCGTTTTTATCTCGCTCAAGCGCAGTAGCGTTAAAATTTTTACGATCTGAGACTGTATTATTATCCTTTGAAATGAGTTGTGTTTCTGTTTTTGGTGAAGCATTTTCTTGTGCATCTCGAGTATTTACTACTCCATTAGATGCCGCTGAAATTTCATTGAGATTTAAAACTTTCTTAGCTTGTGTAGTTTGCTGCGCTGGGAATAAACCTGTGCTGTCAGTTGTTATCGTTGTTCTTTGAATCGGATAACATAAACCACTTTCAGCACATCCTTGCCATTGAATCTTAAATTCTTGATTTGGTTTGACTGGAATATTGCTGATTACATCCTGATAATGCACTTGGGTCATACCAAAGTTTGGATCATCTTTCTCTTTTGGGCGTGGTAGAGATAACTTTACAGGACCTTGAATGTCCGAAACTTTGATTTGATCATGATAGAGATAGTAACCATCTGCGATCTTCCATTTTAGTTCAGCTTGATGATGACTGACTGATACTGCCTCAAATTGAAATGCTTGATCTGGTGGTAGAAAATCTGCAAATGCAAAACTACTCACCAAAGAACCAAGCAATAAACTACCCTTAAACCACTTATTCATATTGACTGTATCAGTTCCTGTCTAGTCGTTCAAAGTTCAAAGAATGAATTAAGAAAGCGTGATAAAACAAATGCCGCTTCAACGCCAATCGTCACTCGAGATCGCTCATACATTTGTACTCGCCCTAACATGAACTTTATATCGCAAAAAATCTCATTATTCCGTTGGAATTCTTTAAATATTTCTGTTGATCACCTTGGCACACCGTTTGTGATTGAGACTTTACTCGAACCACGAAAGAAACCCTCATTTGATTCACCGAGTACTCAACATCAAGATTAATCATTCTTTCAAAATACGATGCGATTGAATGACGAGTACTGAAAACTCAAGTTCAGGTTAAACACCTTTAAAATTGAGCGAATTAATACACTCATATTGACTGAAGACATAATAAGTTTAGATGAATTTATTTTAAAGTGTTCTGTTGCATCGATTGGCTAGGATAAGCAGCATGCGCATATTAATGATGCTCAGACCTTATCAAAAATCAAACAGGCCTTATAACACTGTGATCAAAAAAATTCGTGGTTATAAATCATATAATTAGTCCACCCAAATTTAATTAAAATACCCAACGATAATATGTGTGAATTAAATCACAAAATACACCAATTCAATGTAAGAAAAGCTTCACAATATAAGAATTAATTTTTAATAGCCTTGAATGAAATTCCAAAATGTTTCGTTATGAGTTATTTATCAATATTCAATTAAAATATTGAGAATTTATTCTCACATTAAACTAAATTCGAAAACAAAATCACATTCAAATATTTAAAAAAACAATGATAAAACATAAGATACTGATTTTTATATACTATTAATTTTAATAAATATTAATCCAACCACCAATAATATAATAAAAGTATAATAAAATACAATATATATATAAATAAAATAATTTATCTAAATAATAAAATAACGAATTAATAAATATTAATGTGACAAAAATCTCATTATAACCACCATGATATTAATTAGTTCAAATTAATAGTTAAAATAATGTTTGTTTAATTAATCTAAATACTGAACAATAATTAAACACGAAATCTGGCCATTAAAAATCAAGTCAGCTTTCAAATAATATCCCATCATTAAGGTGTAATTATGAAATCCTTCGCGTTTGGTATTATAAGTTCAATTGCATTAATCTCGACTGGCTGTGTTTCAACCACATCATTAGGCACTGTAGCTTCCGAACGTAAACAACTCATGATTATTCCAGAATCAGCTTGGAATAAAATTTCAAACCGTAGCTATAATAAATTTGAAAAGAAAGCGAAGACTAAGTCTTTATATCTTGAAGATCCACGTTTAAATCAAATTTTGGCACGTTTAATTCCACATGCTAATCAATATTTACGTGAAGGTCGTCAACCAATTCAATGGCGAATTAACGGTGTGCTCAGTAGCAAACCTAATGCCCAATCCTTTCAAAGTGGGCAAATTGTAGTTAATTCGGCTGTATATATGTTTGAAAACTTATCTGATGACGAGTTAGCCACCCTAATTGCGCATGAAATGGCACACATTATCCGTAATCATAGTCGTGAAAAGGCTTCTCGTTTCGCAGCAATGAATTTGGGTCTAATGGGTGCAACCATGGGAACTGGGGCTGCCATCGGGCTTGCAAGTGGTTTATCTGGTAATCAAACCAATATGTCTCATCGCCGTCATCTAGAAGAAGAAGCTGATTTGATTGGTTTAGATTTGATGGTGAGAGCGGGCTACAATCACAATGCAGCACTCTCATTTTGGGATAAATTCGAAGCTAATCTCAACAAACGTAAAATGAATAAAGATCAATCAACTTTGTTTGCAAGTCATCCGAGCAATGACCAACGTAAAGCATTCTTAACTGAACAAGTCATGCAGATCGAGATGTATCAAAAGGATGTCAACCTTACTGCATTACGATAATTTAGTATAAATAATAAAGCCCAACGCTATGTTGGGCTTTCTCATTTATGGATCAACAAATAAATCGACCATCAATTCCTCATCTGATGGCTCAACTCGATATTTTTCGAAATCAGTTTCACCTTTCTCTCTTAATATCTCTTCATCGATCATCATACGACCCGTGATCGAACGTTTCTCACTCGTCAAGATTGCATACGCTGCATCAGCCATGATTGCCGGTGTCCGAGCCTTGCTAAATAACTCACGTCCACCGAGAGAAAATTCTATCGCTGCAGTTGCAATAATGGTTCTAGGCCACAAGGCATTAACACTTATCCCATAACGTTCGAATTCTTGATTCATTCCCATGGTCAACATACTCATGCCATATTTACTGATGGTGTAAGGAGAATGAACCGCAAACCACGATTCTTTTAAATTTAAAGGTGGAGAGAGACTAAGAATGTGTGGATTTTGACTTTGTTTTAAATAAGGCAAGGCAGCTTGACTACAGACCATAACGGCGCGAGTATTCACTTGATACATGAGATCAAAACGATTTGGATCAAGCGTTTCAACCCCACTCAAATTAATCGCACCAGCATTATTAATGAGGACATCTATCCCACCAAAATGTTCAGCAGCCTGTTTCATTGCGGCTGCGACAGCATCTTGATCTCGTACATCAAGTTGGATCGCTAATGCTCTCCCACCAGCTGCTTCTATTTCTTTTGCAACAGAATGAATCGTACCACTGAGTTTCGAATGTTCAGTGCTCGTTTTTGCAGCAACCACAATATTTGCACCATCTTTTGCAGCTTTAAGTGCAATCTCACGACCGATACCTCTGCTTGCACCTGTAATGAACAGTGTTTTTCCTTGTAGTGTCATAATCCCTCTGTGTTATTTTGTTTTTGAGTTTTCAATGTACAAAAAAAAAGCACTTATGCAAAATTTCTTTATGAACCTCTAAGTCGTAGAAGCATACATTTTGCAATTACAAAATTAGAATTGTTTTGATAGCATGCTAAAAAATTTAAATAACATTCTGTTTTTATTAATTTTTAAAAAACCAACTATAGTTGCATTTTGTGCCAAAAATTCACCTTTGATTTTCAAACTTAATTTGTGTGAAATTTAAAAAGTGAAAATCGCTCTTATACGCCTATTATTATTCTGAGATAAAAAAAAGCCCAAGGAGGAGTACAATCTTTGGGCTTAGTAAACTGAATATTTACATTAAAATAATATACCTAATTGATATAAAATAGAAAGCACTAATTTATTTTTTTAATATTATTTTAAAAATATTTTTATAATCAACAATATAATTAGATTAAGAAGTATAATTTTCTAAGATTTAACTTTGTCTATCTCGTATCAACTGCGTTGATGCAATATTTTCGTAAATTGTTTGCTGCAATTGATCTCTAAATTCAATCAAATCTTGTTCTGTTTTGATATTTGAGATTGATTGTCGTGGTAAAAAATTGAAATAGAATGGGACTCTTTTAGGAATAATATTTTTGGGTATTGAAGGCAAGACATCACCTTGACGGAGTAATTTTCCAATTTTAGGAACAGCTAAAAGCTTTTTAAACCACTTTTTTTCAAGTAAATAATTTGCATCAAGTGCCAAATCGAATACTTCATCACCACCTACAGCTACAAAAGGTGCAATGTCATAGTCAAATTCTTGAGCTAACTTTAAGAAGCCGTAGCGCTCTTTCCATATGAGTTGATATTCTTCCCCTTTGCGCTTTACGACCTCACGCCCACCACCTGGAAAAACTAAGATAGAATATCCTTGTTGCATTGCATCTCTGGCGTATTCTCTTAGCCCCTCAATTGCACCCATTTTATGAACCATATCTTTCCAATACGGTATTTTGAAATGAATGTGATCACCTAAACTCACAATTTTAATTTTGTGCTCTGTATATAGATAATCAATCAAAATTGGCGTATCAAATACGCCATAAATTGTATGATTACCCACATACATGGCAGGTCGATCAGCATTGAGATGTTCAACACCAAGAAAGGTCGGTTTAAAATAAAAACGTTGCAACAAACTACCATATCTGATCATTTTAGAATGGTGTTGGATTTGCAATGCTTTATTTTCCATTGAACATCTCTTTATCTAATTAAGCTACTCGCTTCTGAACCAGTATCGAACCAACAGAATAACCCGCACCAAATGAACATAATACGCCGTATTCACCATCATTCACTTGATCAGCAGTTCGGTGTAACGCAATGATGACACCAGCTGAAGAAGTGTTTGCAAACTCGTCTAAAATGATTGGAACTAAGTCTGGATCTGCTTCAGCAGCAGCTTTACCCACAACCAGCTTTAAAATTAACTCGTTCATGCTGGCATTGGCTTGATGTAACCAGAAACGTTTAACATTCGTTGGTTCGATTTGGTTTTTCTCAAGTTGCTTTGTAATCATTTTCGCAACCAATGGGCATACTTCTTTAAACACTTTACGGCCATCTTGACGGAAGCGTTTATCATCCGCATTGGTTGTTTCACTTGGATTCAAGAAACCAAAATTATTACGAATGTTATTAGAGAATTGCGTAAACAATTGCGTATCTAAAATTTCGAATCCAGTTTTAGAATCTGTATCTTCGATAATTGAAGCTGTCGCTACATCACCAAAAATGAAATGACAATCACGTGAACGATAATCTGTATGACCTGATGTGATTTCCACATTGACCAAGAGCACACGACGAGCACCAGACTTGATCGCATCATAAGCTTGTTTTAAGCCAAATGTTGCAGCAGAACAAGCAACATTCATGTCATAAGCATAACCTTGAATGCCCAATGCAGTTTGAATTTCAATAGCAACCGCAGGATATGCACGTTGCATATTTGAACAAGCCAATATTACAACATCAATGTCTTCAGCAGTTACACCGGCATTTTCCATTGCTTGTTTTGAAGCGATCACACCCCACTCAGCTTGAAGTGAAATTTCATCATCTGATCGTTCTGCTAAGTTTGGACGTAAACGATTAGGATCTAATACGCCTTCCTTCTCTACAACATAACGTGCTTTAACACCTGAAGCCTTCTCAATAAATTCTGCACTTGATCCACGGCGTGCTTCGATTTCGCCCGCAGCAATTTTTTCAGCATTCTCTTGATTAAACTTTTCTACATAAGCATTTAAACTTTCAACCAATTCTTCATTGGTGATGACATGTTCAGGATGGAATAAGCCAGTGCCTGTAATACGAATGCCCATGCAAAACTCCTTTTTTGAGTAACTCAATATTTCAAATTAAAGCTATATTAACTGATTCCGAGACGTTCCCATACTTTTTGAATACGGTTTGGCGAAATTGGCATCTTGGTTTTCATCGGTTGAGAGAATAATGAGATTCTCAGTTCTTCAACCATAAAATATAACTCTTTCAATTTCTGATCATTTTTATATTTAAATAATTTTTCCATCCAAGGATCGACTTGAGCAATCGCATCATCATCTCGTTTGAGATTATGAGGCAAACGATCAATCCTGATCAATAAAGCTTTAAGATAGCGTGGAAATTCAATCCACACGTCTACAGATTTACTATAAGCAAAATCCGCTAAACTCATTAGATCAAGTTGATCTTCAATATCATCGATATTTTTACCAAATACATTGGCATCAATCATCATCAACTCGCGTCGAATTTGTTGCCATTGTACATAAATGTCATTAAAGGCAGCCAAAACCTTTTGACCATGCGTCAGGAAAGACTGCTTGACAGCCTGCAGAATTGTTTGGAAATCTTGCGCATCTACAGGCTCTTTCTCTAAAGCCATTTGCAATGTTGCGTAAACTAACATTTGTTCTAACTGAGCTTTATCACCCAAAGGGGAATAGGCTAATGCGAGTGGTTTAGAAATTTGTTTTTTAAGCTGTCGAATCAAATCACCTAGCTGCATATGAATCAGGCGAATAATACCAGCACGATGATGGCGTATCGCTTCATGCTGATCATTAAACGTTTGAATGACAACACCTGACTCATCCTTTTGCTCAAGCTTAGAAAATTCCTTGCTTGGTACAAGTGCTTGATATTGTTTGACGACGACACCTGTGACTTTTTGCGATGCTTCAAACACAAAATGCTCAGGGAAAGTTTGATACTCACCTTTTAACTGCTTGACTGGACTATGCGTTTCAGTACGACAGCGTGCTTTTAATTCTGATAAATCGCGACCTTGCTCAATCACTCGCCCTTTTTCATCGATGACTTTTATGAGCGGTAAAAGATATTGTTCAATTCGATCTACATTAAAATCTTTTTCAGTGATCTGTTCGCCTCTCAATTGAAAAGCTAAAAAACTAAAAATATGCTTTTGTAAATCTTGCGCATCTATTTTGGACATCAGTTTACGCGCAGTATCTGGTATAGGTACCAAGCCACGACGCTTATCTTTTGGAAGAGCTTTTAATAGTGCTTCAATCAAATCAAGACGCCAACCTGGAATGCCCCATGACCATAAGTTTTCATCTACTTGTGGCAGGGCCTGTAGTGGAATCTTGACCGTCGCACCATCTTCATCATGACTTGGGTCAAATCGATAACTTGCCGCTAAACGAAGGTCCCCATTACGTAAGTAATCAGGAAACTGTTGGGTAGTTGGACGATCGTTAAGCCACAAAGCATCGTCATCGATGAACAAATAACGTGGATTTTGAGGCTCAACTGTTGCACGCCAATCTTCAAAACTACGCCGACTCGCTACATCTGCAGGCACTTTTGCAGCATAAAACTGATAAATCGTCTCTTCGTCTACCACCAAATCACGACGTCGCAATTTGTCTTCAACTCGCTCAACCTCTTCTAGTTTAAGCAAGTTATGTTTTAAAAATGGTGGTGTAATCCCCAGATGACCCGTCGTTAAAGCATCGCGAAGGAAAATTTCATGCGCTGCAGTTTGATCGACCTTTTCATAATTGATTTGACGCTTAGGTTCAATAATCAAACCAAACAGTGAAATTTGATCATATGCGTTAACTACACCTGCTTTTTTCGACCAATGCGGTTCAAAGTAATGATGTTTCACTAAATCACGTGCAGCTAGCAAAATCCACTCAGGCTCAATTTTTGCCAGTGTTCGTAAATACACCTGAGAGGTTTCTACCATCTCAAATGCCATGACCCATGGTGTATTGGTTTTGTGTAAGGTCGATGCAGGAAATATACGTGCCTTTTGTTGACGCACTGCCATGAATACATTGCGTTCATCTGTTTTATTTGCAATGAATGACAATAGTCCCGTGAGTAAAGCTCTGTGAAGATTTTCGTAACTGGTTTTCTTTTCATTAAAAGAAAGCTTTAAGCCTTGAGCAAGATCAACCAGTTGCTCATGTGTTTTTTTCCATTCTCTCAAGCGTAACCAACTCAAGAAATGATTACGTGCAAATGTGCGACGCTTATTTTCACTCATCTCCCGATTTGCAACCAACGCATCCCATAATTTGAGATAGAACAGAAAGTCAGAGTCGGCTTCACGAAACAAGGCATGCTTCTGATCCGCTTGCATTTGTTTATCAGCAGGACGCTCTCTTGGATCCTGAACAGCTAACGCTGCCACGATAATCAATACTTCATTGAGCGCCCCAAAATGAGCCCCCCCCAAAATCATACGTGCGAGTCTTGGATCAATTGGCATTTTTGCCATTTGTTGACCAATTTTGGTGAGAGAATCGCCTTTGCCTTGAAGTCCACCTTTATCTAAATATGAGGCTGTTTTAGCCGCAAGAGAAGGATTACTCTTTTCCGTCATCGCCCCGAGTTCAATCAGCAGTTTACGACCATCATTGACGAGACGATGATCAGGCGGTTCAATAAAGTCAAAATCTTCGAGTGTTCCAAGACCTAAACTCTGCATCTGCAAAATAACAGATGCCAAATTAGTACGTTTGATTTCAGGTTCAGTAAATTCGGGACGACTTAAAAAGTCTTCTTCTGAATACAGTCGAATACACACACCCGGTGCAATACGACCACAACGACCTTTACGCTGATTGGCTGCTGCTTGAGAAATCGCTTCAATCGGTAAACGCTGAACACGCGAACGGTAGTTATAACGAGAGATACGTGCAAAACCACTATCAATGACGTAACGTATGTTTGGAACGGTCAATGCAGTTTCCGCAACGTTGGTGGCAATAATGATACGCCGTCCACCACCTGCAGGATTAAAAATCTTTTGTTGTTCAGATAACGCTAGTCTCGCATACAAAGGTAGAACTTCTGTATGACGAGGTCCATGTTTGATTAAAGTTTCCTGTAGCTCACGAATCTCTTGTTCCGTACTGGCAAAAATCAAAATATCTGCGTGTTCAGGATGACCTTTTTCCTGTGCATCTTTGAAACATTCTTCAACAGCTGATACTACTGCGCGCGGTAGGTTTTCTTCAAAGTCATCAAACTCATCATCATCACTCCCTACAATACTCATTTCAGAGATCGGACGATAACGCACTTCTACAGGAAAACTACGACCTTCAACCTCAAAGATCGGTGCGTTATTGAAGTAACTTGAAAAACGATTAACGTCTAAAGTTGCAGATGTGATGATGACTTTAAGATCTTTACGACGTGGCAAGAGCTGTTTTAAATAGCCCATGATGAAGTCAATATTGAGCGAGCGCTCATGTGCTTCATCAATAATAATGGTGTCATATTTGGTTAAGAAACGATCATGAGCCAATTCAGCCAGCAAAATACCATCTGTCATTAAACGAACGATAGAGTCCTGTGAACCCTGTTCGTTAAACCTTACTTTAAATGAAATAGACTCACCGAGTTTTTCACCCACCTCTTCTGCAATACGTTGCGATACACTGCGCGCAGCTAATCGTCGTGGCTGGGTATGACCAATTAACCCTGTTAAACCACGCCCCGCAAGCATGGCTATCTGAGGAAGCTGAGTTGTTTTACCTGAACCTGTTTCACCCGCAACGATAATGACCTGATGTTTTTGAATGGCCTCAATCAATTTGTCTGCATATTGGGTAACAGGTAAATCTTGATTAAGTTTGATATTAGGAATGCGTTGAATACGCTGTTGTACTTTTAAATTTGATTTTTCAAAAAGTTCTTGATATTGCTTTTCATTGGCATCTTTTCCTTTGCGTAGTCGATTTAAACGATGAAGATCTCGTGCCATCACCATTTGTTCTACATTTAACCCTATCGTTGCCAAGTTTTAGCCCTATATCAATTACGAAACGCTTTATTCTACTCATTTTCAAAAATTATCCCAAATCTGAATCGGACTATTTTTTTAGATTAAATGAGAATATAAAGCTTAAAATGATCTTATGTTGAAATAGAAACATGTCAGCCGTGTTATGTGACAATTCATACAATTTTTGAAATTTTCATGTAGCTTTTTATATTTTTGAAAAACTAAATCCAAAATAATGATGATTTTTTTAATATTTACCCTTGAATTTTCACTTCAGTGTCTTCATGTTGGTAGGCATGTGAAATTTTCTCATCCTGTCACGAATACATCATTTTGATGTGTTACAAGGAAGACAGATGACAAACTTAAATGGCAATCAATTTACATAATTCGGTTTTTCCGATTTTTGTAATGTAAAAATACCATTTCAGCACAGAACGAAAGTTCGATACTCTAATTGAAAATTAAAGACTAACCTCAATCATGGAGACAATGATGAGCTTAATTAATACTGAAGTTAAACCATTCGCAGCTACAGCTTACCACAACGGTCAATTCGTAGACGTGACTGAAGCTGATCTTAAAGGCAAATGGTCTGTAGTATTTTTCTACCCTGCTGACTTCACTTTCGTTTGCCCAACTGAACTTGGTGACCTTGCTGACAACTACGCTGAATTCCAAAAATTAGGCGTGGAAATCTACGGTGTTTCTACTGACACTCACTTCACTCACAAAGCTTGGCACGACACTTCTGACGTAATTGGTAAAATCCAATATCCATTAATCGGCGATCCAACTTGGACTCTTTCTAAAAACTTCGAAGTTCTAATCGAATCTGCTGGTCTTGCTGACCGTGGTACTTTCGTAATCGACCCAGAAGGTAAAATCCAAATCGTTGAAATCAACGCTGGTGGTATCGGTCGTGATGCTCAAGAACTTCTTCGTAAAGTTAAAGCAGCTCAATACGTTCACGCTCACCCAGGCGAAGTTTGCCCTGCTAAATGGAAAGAAGGCGATGCAACTCTTGCTCCTTCAATCGATCTAGTTGGTAAAATCTAATTCATTAGATAGCACTAAAAAAACCACGCTTTGCGTGGTTTTTTTAGTGTTCAATCCATCAAATTCTCAATCACCATCAATTCCGCGTAATCATCAATAATCCACACCCAATATTCAGCGTCATCGTGCAAAAATCAGGATCAGCCTTAACATCCTTTAAAAAACTTTGTATTTCAGCAGCATGGGAAATCACTTTATCTACAAGTATTACGCCATGTTCAGGATGTAGTACCTTTTTTAAATATTGCCAATAATCAGGATATGCATGTCGATTCGCATCTAAGATAATTAAGTCATACACATCGCCTTCATTAATTAATAAATCAATTGCATCACTGCTGATAAAATCAATAAGGTGATCTAAACTAAACTGTTTGGCGTACTGAGTCGCAAGTGCTGTTCTTTTTGAGTTTATATCAACCGTCGTCACTCGACCCTGATGATCCGAAACCGACTCCGCCATCCATAATGTTAAATATCCTGTCGAAGTTCCTATTTCAAGAATTCGTTTAGAGGTCTGGATCTTAATAAGCATCGAAATATAATGAGCAGATTCTGGTTTTATATTTCGATATCTCAGATCGCGATCAGTTTGATATGCATCATGTTGAATTAACTGCTGATATAAACTTTGCATTTGACTTAGAAATTCAGCATTCATGACATATTCTCATTGAATCGATTTCTATAAACTAATCAAAGATAAAGTCTTTACTATGACAATCATCATAATTTTTGAATCAATTTAAAACGTTCAATTTCACGATCATCATCCTCTAGATAAATGCTTTCTGTAAACATCGCTAATGGCCTTACCCATATTGAATAATCTCCATAAAGGCATTGATAGACCACAAGCTTTTCTTGAGTTTCACTATGCGTCGCTACATGAAGGACTTGATAAAGTTGTCCTTTATAGTGCTTATAAATGCCTCTCTCTAAGGTCATAATTGGTCCTCGCTCATATCTATTAAAATAATTTTAATGTAAATATCTGAATTCAAATTGCTTTTATACTTGAAAATTCAAGTTTTAACTCAATACTTTCATACATCTACACCAAAGACTTTGATAAAATTTATTTTTCCGATTGAATTTATAAAAACAAACTGTTTTATCTATTCAATCAATTGTCTTAGTATACCTGTATCGAATGAATTATTACTCCTTTGGAGACGTTAGCAATGTTAGATCAAAATACTTCAGCTCAATTAAAAACGCTTTTAGAACGCCTTGAAGGTCCAATCGAATTGGTTGCGACTTTAAATGATTCAGACAAATCTGCAAAAATCAAAGAACTTGTGGAAGAAGTGGCTGCACTTTCTCCATTCGTCACAGCTCGTTTTGATGGTCAAAATAAACGTGCGCCGAGCTTTGGTATTGCAAAAGCAGGTGAAGAACCGCGTGTCTTCTTCGCAGGCTTACCGATGGGTCATGAGTTCACTTCTTTGATTTTGGCATTGCTACAAACTTCTGGTTATGCACCAAAAGTTTCTGACGAAGTATTGGCATCCATCAAAGCTTTAGAAATCAAATCTGACTTTGATGTATTCGTATCTTTAAGCTGTCATAACTGTCCAGATGTGGTTCAAGCACTTAACTTGATCGCAATCTACAACCCTGGCACAACAGCAACCATGATTGATGGTGCATTCTTCCAAGACGAAGTTGAAGAACGCAAAATCATGGCTGTCCCTATGGTGTTCCAAGACAACGAACATATTGGTCAAGGTCGTATGACATTGGAAGAAATTGTTGCGAAGCTCGATACTAATTCTGCTGCGAAAGATGCTGAAAAGCTCAATGCCAAAGATGCATTTGACGTGCTTGTGATCGGTGGTGGTCCTGCAGGCAACACTTCTGCAATCTATGCCGCTCGTAAAGGTATCCGTACGGGGATCGTTGCTGAGCGCATGGGTGGTCAGGTCATGGACACCATGGATATTGAAAACTTTACATCAGTGCAAAAGACGCAAGGTCCTAAGTTTGCAGCTGAAATGGAAGCACATGTTCGTGAATACGGTGTCGACATCATGAACCTACAACGTGTGTCTGACATCAAAGGTGCAGATGAAACTGCCAACGGTTTAGTTGAAGTGACTTTAGAGAATGGTGCAAAACTTGAATCGAAAACGGTCATCCTGTCTACAGGTGCTCGTTGGAGAGAAATGAATGTACCAGGTGAGCAAGAATACAAAACCCGTGGTGTTGCGTACTGCCCACACTGTGATGGCCCATTGTTCAAAGGTAAACGTGTGGCTGTGATCGGTGGTGGTAACTCTGGTGTTGAAGCGGCAATTGACCTTGCGGGTATTGTTGAGCATGTCACTTTAGTTGAGTTTGATACCAAACTACGTGCTGACCAAGTTCTTCAAGATAAATTGAACAGCTTATCTAACACGACTGTCATCAAAAATGCGTTGTCTACAGAAGTTGTGGGTGATGGCAAACAAGTCACTGCACTGAAATACAAAGACCGTGCGACGGATGAAGAACACACTGTCGAATTGGCGGGGATCTTCGTACAAATCGGTTTGTTACCTAACACGGATTTCTTAAAAGAAACTCAAGTTGAGTTAACCAACCGTGGTGAGATTGTGATTAACGATCGCAACGAAACCAATGTAAAAGGTGTATTTGCAGCAGGTGACTGTACAACAGTACCTTATAAACAAATCATCATTGCCACTGGTGAAGGCGCGAAAGCATCACTGTCAGCGTTTGATTACATCATTCGTTCTGGACAGTAATTTCAGCCTTAATATACCGCATTAAAGTGTAGCCCTGAGAAAACTCTTTCTCGGGGCGTTTTTATAAGCCAATATTATCTTTACAATTTTTGAATAAAACTTTATTTAAAATCTGCTTATATTGTTCTCATCCATGCTACTTGGATAATCATTGAATTAAAAAAGGAAGATAAAATGAATAAGATTCTTGTTGCTTTAGGTCTTGCTGCTACAGTTGTTTTGGTTGGGTGTAATAAGGATAAAGCTCCTGAAACTGGCGCGACAACTGGTGAACATTTAGAAAATGCCGCTGAACAAGCAGGTGCAGATATTCAGAATGCGACTGAAGATGCAGCTCAATCAACTGCAACTGCAGTCGACAATGCTGCTGATGCGACAGCGCAAGCTGCAGATAATGCTGCTGCACATGCTGAAAATGCTGCGCACAACGCTTCAGAAGCGGCTAAAGAAGCAACTGCTAATGCAGCAGCAGCTGTAGAAGAAGGTGCAGCGAATGTAAAAGAAAAAGCTCAACAATAATTTGAGTTCTACCAATTAAAGCCTCTTTAGAGGCTTTAATTTTTTCTCTAACAGAGCAATTTTACAGCCCCAAGATACGAATCAAGCCTATACTGTATGAATAACAACTCTTTTTTGAATAACATTTTCAGATAATAAGACAAAATCCTATGAGCTATTCACATCATACAGAACCACATTATATACATCGCACAGGTTGGTTAAGAGCTGCTGTTCTTGGTGCCAACGACGGTATAATTTCAGTCACTAGTTTAATCATGGGGATGGCAGCAAGTGGCGCGAATCAACATACCCTTTTAATCACTTGTATTGCTGGTTTGATTGCAGGCGCAACGTCCATGGCAGCTGGTGAATATATTTCGGTAAAATCTCAGTCTGATATTGAAGAAGCTGATCTAAAGTTTGAAGCAAGTGAGTTAGCACGCAATCCACAAATCGAACTGAAAGAATTAACGCATATTTATGTACAAAGAGGATTATCACCCGAACTTGCTCATCAAGTTGCTATACAACTGAGCGAGCATGATGCGTTAGCTGCACATGCACGCGATGAAATTGGTATTCATGAAAATACAACAGCTCAACCTTTTCAAGCCGCTTGGTCTTCTGCCACCGCCTTTTCAATAGGTGCAGCTTGCCCTATGATCGCTATACTGATCAGTCCTCCTGCATATCTAGAATACAGTGTTGCCTTTTTTTGCATTTTAGCGTTATTTATTCTAGGGGCTTTATCTGGATATTTTGCTGGAACGTCTAAAGTAAAATCTGCATTGCGAATTACGCTTTGGGGAATCGCAGCGATGGCATTTTCAAGTTGGATTGGCTCACTGTTTAATGTACATGTCGGCTAACATATAAGAATTACAAATATATAAAATCAATATTACTCAGCAGCATTTAATGCATAAATGCAGTGTAGGACTATCAACCCACAATCAATCAATTAAAATACTGATGTGTTTTATCAGCTTTTCTTATCTTCATGTCCATTATTGCAGCTCAATCTGACCGATCACACTCATCGGTCTGGATCGCTATTGTTTTATTGATTGTAGGCACCCTTGGTGCTTATCAAATTGTGGGAATTAATCAAGCCCTGTTATTCCTTATTGGTGGTGCGTTTGGTATGACGCTCTACCATGCATCATTTGGTTTTACATCGAGCTGGCGCGTTTTTATTAAAGAACGCAAAGGTCGTGGTTTACGTGCACAAATGATTATGCTCGCACTAGCAGTGCTGCTCTTCTTCCCAGCTTTAGGTGCAGGTGAATTATTTGGTCAACCAGTTAAAGGCAACGTCAATCCCGTATCGATGTCCGTGATGATTGGTGCATTTATTTTCGGAATTGGCATGCAACTGGGTGGTGGTTGCGCATCTGGGACACTCTATACAGTCGGTGGTGGTAGCTCACGTATGCTGATCACTCTATTCTTTTTCTGTTTAGGCTCACTGATCGCTACTTCACATATTGAATGGTGGTTTGCACTGCCACACTTAGCCCCTATTTCAGTAGTACAAAGCTTTGGTGTTATTCCAGCGCTAATACTCAATTTCGTGCTATTTGGTTTGATCGCATTAGCAACAGTCTACTTCGAGAAAAAACGCCACGGTCAGCTTGAACAAGAACCTGTTGCAGCACATCAAGGCTGGAAACGTTTCTTAAAGGGACCATGGCCTTTAATTTGGGGTGGTATTATTCTCACCCTGCTTAATTTCGCCACGCTTGCATTGGCTGGTCGCCCATGGGGTGTCACATCTGCACTCGCAGTATGGGCAGCGAAAGGTGCAACATTAGTCGGAATTGATGTAACAGCTTGGGACTATTGGCAACAACCTGGAAATGCTAAAGCTTTAGCAAATTCGTTGTGGTTTGATATCACCTCTATGATGAATTTTGGCATCATACTCGGCGCTTTACTTGCAGCAGGTCTCGCTGGAAAATTTGCACCGAATCTCAATATCCCTAAACGCTCAATTCTAGCAGCTGTCATTGGGGGGATCATGTTGGGTTATGGCGCTCGATTAGCATACGGTTGTAACATCGGTGCTTATTTCAGCGGCATTGCATCAGGCAGTCTACATGGGTGGTTATGGCTGATTTTCGCTTTTATTGGTAATGGTATAGGTGTGAAACTTCGTCCACTATTTTTCCCGAATGAAAAGCCTCAGCCTGAAAAAATTACAGGTTGCTAATCAGCAAATATCGATATTTGAGAACGCCTAATTTCAATTGGGCGTTTTTATCTTTCTATAGTGCAATTACAACCACTTAATAGAATAAGAAAAAGAAAGGAGTATTAAATTTCAGCCGATTGAAATCAGCTAAGTCACCAAAGTTTGTTCTTATAATAAGTCTTTATGTGCTTACTTTGAGTTTGTTAAATGCTGCATCATCTATATAAAAACCCATCCTAAGATGGGCTTAAGATTTAGATATTAAAAGTGAAGTCAAGCCTCTACTTTCTTTTTCAAAGTTGCATCTAATTGTTCTTTATCTAATGCATTATCCCAACGTGCTACAACGATTGCTGCACAAGCATTGCCAACAAGATTAGTTAATGCGCGGCATTCAGACATGAAACGATCGATACCTAAAATAAGTGCCATCCCTGCAACAGGTAATGCTGGAACGACGGATAATGTAGCTGCCAGAGTAATAAAGCCCGCACCCGTTACACCTGCAGCCCCTTTTGAACTAATCATCGCAACCAACAAAATTGTGATCTGTTCCCAAATGGTCAAATCGATATTACAGGCTTGAGCAATAAAAAGAGCAGCCATCGTCATATAGATATTTGTACCATCTAAATTAAATGAATATCCAGTTGGAATGACCAAACCAACGACCGACTTTTCACAACCCGCTTTTTCCATTTTATTCATCAGCGTTGGCAGTGCAGCTTCAGAAGAGCTCGTGCCTAATACTAACCATAATTCATCTTTGATATAGCGGATGAGATCAATGATAGAAAATCCATTGTATCGTGCAACTGCTCCCAGAATAAGCAGAACAAATAAAAGTGAAGTAATATAGAACGTTACGATTAATAATAGTAAATTTCCAATACTCGAAATACCGAAAGCACCAATCGTATACGCCATCGCACCAAATGCACCAATTGGAGCTAGTTTCATCAACATACCGACAAGGTAAAATACCGGAGCGGTCAGTGTCGTTAAGAAGTCTGTAACTGGTTTCCCTTTTTCACCCACCGCTGCAAGCGCTAAACCAAATAGAACAGCAACAAATAAAACCTGAAGAATCTCACCACCCGCCAAAGGACTGATTAAAGTCTTTGGTATGATATTCATGAAGAAGTCAACAATAGAGGCATCCTGAGCTTTTTCAACATAAGTTGAAACTTTGTCACCTTCTAAAGCAGCAGGATCGATATTAAGACCTTTACCCGGCTGAATAAGATTGGCAACAATCATGCCCACAATCAGCGCAAGCGTAGAGAAAGTTAAAAAGTAAGCCATTGCTTTACCCGTCACTCGCCCCACTGCGCCCATATTCGTCATACCAGCAATACCCGTGACCACAGTCAAGAAAATAACGGGTGCAATGATCATTTTGACGATTTTAATAAAAGCATCGCCAAGAGGTTTTAAACTTGCCCCCAACTCCGGCATAAAATGTCCAAGTGTGACACCCGCAATAATTGCAAAGATGACTTGAACATATAAAATTTGATAAAACTTTTGCTTCTTAGGTGGTTGAGATTGCTCATCAACGTGAATATCCATGGAAGACCCTTCTAATTCAAAAAAGTGAATCCATTGTTAAATGCAATAAATTTCACACTCAAAAATGAATTGCGCGTTAAATAATTTCAAAGGTCGAAATTCTAGTGACATTCACTTTTTGAATGAAAAAGTCGGGCTTAACTATTAGTCTAAGAAAAAAAGATCTATAGAGTTCAATTGGGCTGAGATGACTAAATATGAATCGTCATAAAAATTAACTCATATAAAATTAAGTTTTGATATTTTTAGAAAAAAAATGAAAATTAAAAATTCATAAGTTAATTTTGAATATTAAAAATACAAATAATTTTATTTTATGACCCAATATATACCTATAAAGTATAATTAAATTTCAATGCAATCTAAGAACAATATATATAAATATATAATTCAATATCTTATGTAAATAACCCTTAAAGAAATATAATCAAAAAATATTAATCATTTTAGTAGTATAAATTTAAAACACTCTTACAAAATTGTTTTTATTATATTTTATCAAATAAATTCAATAACTTATTTTTAAAAAATCGTACTAAACCTGCTTTTCATTCATATATCTCCAATACCTTTTAGGTACGTATTGAACATGCAACTTAGGATTATCACGTGCCACTATATTTACACTCTTAAAATAATCCTTCCAAAGTTGATCATATAGCTCTTCTTGATCATCGAGTTCAATCATGAATGATTGACTAGAACCTATATGGATATTTTGATCAATTTCGGCTGCATTCAAATTAACTTGATGGACTTGCTTCAAATCATAGTAAATTCCGTAGCGTCGCTTTTCATCATAAATTAACCAACGCTGGTCTTGATAACGTGCTTTGAAATGCTTAGAGATTAAAGGCAGAACATTAAAATCTGGTCTTACTAATGATAAAAATAAACCATCCTTACACTTTTTAAAGCGAACAAATGCCTCCATTCGGTGCTTTTCACGACCAACTTGTTTAGCCCATTGTGCAAGCGCTAAAACATCACGATGACCGAAATTTTTTTCAACGGCATATTGGTGCTTAAAGATATAAATGGAATAATCAAATAGATGTTGATATGCCACTTCCTGCTCAGACAAAAAAGTAAAATACCAATTACGCAAACTTGAAGCAGAAATTTTAGATTTTAAACCTTGCCAGACTCGTTCAGCTTGCTTTTCTTCACTGTAAACTCGGACTGACTCATCAAATAAATTCTGGTGAGCGTTTCCTTCAGTTTGAACTTTTACGTCGAACTCTTTGAATTGAAAAGCTCTAAAAACACAGCACAGCAACCCAGTCATGGTACCATCAAAAACATAAACAGCCATTTAAAACCCAAATCCTAGTTGAGGTGACAGTTGTTTCACATATTTTGATTGCCCACTTTGTAAAATTTGCTGGCGGATCTGATGAGCGTGCTGTTCTCTTTTAAACTTAGGTGTATCAGCACATCGAATAAAATGTTGAGCACGATTATAAGCAACGCCTAAGCGCTTTAACTGATCGATATGAATTTTTCCAAAACGGCGAGCCTGTACAATTTTCTTAGCAGATCTCACACCAATGCCAGGAACACGTAAAATCATTTTATATTCAGCAGTATTAATATCCACTGGAAACTGCTCTGGATGTCTTAAAGCCCAACCTAATTTAGGATCAACCTCTAAATCTAAATTGGGATGTGCTTCATCCACAATTTCGTTGGCTTCAAATCCATAAAAACGCATTAACCAATCTGATTGATATAAGCGATTTTCTCGCAATAACGGCGGTGCAGAACCTACAGCAGGTAAAGCAGACTCTTCTGGATTGATAGGTATATATCCTGAGTAATACACCCGTTTTAATTTAAAATCTTTATAGTGCTTGTCAGCCATCAAGATTACATCACGATCTGTTTCGTGATGCGCACCGACCACCATTTGTGTTGTCTGACCAGCAGGCACAAATTTAGGAACCGACTTGATTAGTTTTCTCTCATCTTTCAATTCAATCAAACGGTCTCTCACAATACCTAAATCTTTCTGTACTTCTGCATGCGACTTTTCAGGTGCAAATTTCACCAAGCCTTCTTCTGTCGGCATTTCTAAGTTAATGCTCATCCGATCGACATACAGTCCAGCCTCATGAATAATTTCTTGCGAAGCGCCCGGAATAGTTTTGAGATGAATGTACCCATTAAAATTTTCTTCCAGTCTTAATTTTTTTACGACTTGAAGCATTCTCTCCATGGTGTAATCCGCGGATTTAAAAATTCCTGAACTTAAAAATAACCCTTCTATATAGTTTCGACGATAAAAATTAATGGTCAGATCTACCACTTCTTGGACGGTAAATGCTGCTCGCTTTACGTCATTTGAACGGCGAGAGACACAATACGCACAATCATAAATACAGACATTTGAGAATAAAATTTTTAATAATGAAACACAGCGACCATCTTCGGTATAACTATGGCAAATTCCGGAACCTGTATTACCAAGACCTTTATCTTTGTTCTTGCGGTTACTACCACTTGAGGAACAAGACACATCATATTTGGCAGCATCAGCTAAAATCTGTAATTTTTCACGGATACGATCAGACATATATGTAAGGGGAAACAATGAGATTTCGAATATTATAATTGTTTATTTATTCTACTAAATGTCGCTGATCATTCATGCGACACAGTTTGACGCTTTGCATTTTCGCACTAAATAATGAATATAATTTGATTCTCCGATCATGATTGTGCAAAGTGAAATTAAATCATGGAGCTTGATTATGTCTTTACTCGAACAATTATCCATTCAGCATCCCATTTTTTTGGCGCCAATGGCTGGGGTATCCACACCAGAACTGGCAGCTGAAGTATCCAATCAAGGTGGTTTAGGGTCTCTTGGTTTAGGTGCTGCCAGTATCGAAAGTGCTCGACAACAAATTTTTGCAACTCAAAAATTAACAGATTTACCCTTTCAGGTGAATTTCTTTTGCCACAAACCAACTGAACTTGATTCTGAACGGAATCTAAATTGGATAAATTATCTAAAACCCCACTTTGATAACTTCAATACTGAACCACCCAAAGAATTAAAATGTATTTACCCCAGTTTTTTAGATAATGATGATTTTTTAGATTTAGTCTTAGAAACTCGACCTAAGGCGGTGAGTTTTCACTTTGGGATACCTCATGCACATCAAATAGCTGCCCTCAAAGAGGCTGGTATTATTACGATGGTATCAGCAACGAACTTAGCGGAAGCTAGAGCAATTGAAGACGCTGGGATTGATATCATCATTGCACAAGGTATTGAAGCGGGAGGACACCGTGGTATTTTTAATGAGCATTTTGACAGTGCAATCAAAACAGCAGATTTAATAAAATTACTTGTTCCTACCTGCAAGATACCTGTCGTAGCAGCTGGTGGAATCATGAATGGCTTTCAAGCTAAATATATGATGAATCTCGGAGCTTCAGCCGTACAACTCGGTACTGCATTTGTACAATGCAAGAGTTCAGCTGCAAATGCAGCTTATCGTAATGCATTATTAAGTAAGCCTTTAACTCAAATTACATCAAGCATCTCTGGGCGACCAGCGAGAGGGATAATCAACAGTTGGTCAACTCTCGTAGATTTACCTCAGCGTGAGTTAGTTGCTCCCTACCCTTATGCATATGATTTAGGTAAACAACTAAATGCAGCAGCATTAACCAACAAAGATGAAAGTTTTGGTGCATTCTGGGCAGGAAGTAATGTAAATCAAATCAGAGTTTTAGAAGCACCTGATTTAATCAATCAAATCATATTAGAAATTGATCAATATGATGCTTAAATAATCGATAAAACCCATACCGAGCTGAAGTTTTTTTATTTACAATGAATTGTTAAATTATGTAGCGAAAAGTATGGGTTTTGTATTATTAGCACTTGTGGCGATTGGATTTGGAATAGACAGCTATTCACATGCTCAAGATAAATATCAGTACACTCAACATAATATTGAGCAGCTAGATACTCAAAATTTAAATCAAGATCAATTACATTCTTCTGAAGAGAAAAAATCGGATTCTGAAATAAATTTACAACCTCTTGAATCTCAACAGTAGAATGTATGAATAACTTATCTGAGTTGAGTGCTGACATATAGAAACTCAACCTGATTTTAATAAATCCACAGATTCCACTTGAACATCACTCATAATTTGCCCTTCTGACAAAAGTAAATCGAAATAATTGGCTACGACCTTGGCTTGTTCCGCTGTACTTTCTACTTTGTACATATTCTGACGAAATTCATTACTTGAGTGGAGACCTTTGGTGTACCACGCGATATGTTTACGTGCAATGCGACAGCCTGAATACTCACCGTAAAATTCATATAGCTCATTCAGATGACCCAATAGAACTTCTTTTACTTCAGCAATCGATGGCGCTGCAAGTGGCTGTCCCGTTTTTAAATAATGAGCAATTTCTCTAAAAATCCATGGACGACCTTGTGCTGCTCGACCAATCATCACGGCATCAGCACCAGTATGATCTAATACATACTTGGCTTTTTCTGGGCTATCAATATCTCCGTTTGCAATGACTGGAATAGAGATATTTTGCTTCACTTCTTTAATTAGATCATAACGTGCAGTATTTAAATACATATCTTCCCGTGTACGACCATGCAATGCTAAAGCTGCAATACCCGCTTGTTCTGCGCGCTTCGACACACGCATAATATTTTCATGTCCGTTTAAAAATCCTAAGCGCGTTTTAAGTGTTACAGGGACATCTACTGCCTCCACCACCGCATCTAAAATTCTGGCTACCAAGTCTTCATCTTGTAAGAGTGCAGAGCCTGCTAATTTATTGCACACCTTTTTCGCTGGGCAGCCCATATTGATGTCAACGATTTGAGCACCATTTGACACTTGATATCGTGCAGCTTCAGCTAAATCCCGTGGGTCTGATCCTGCTATTTGTGCTGAAATTGGAGCAATTTCACCATCAAAGTTGGCTCGGTAGAGACTTTTCTTGCTCATACGCAGCGTTTTGTCAGAAGTCATCATTTCACTAACTGCATGTCCTGCACCAAAATATTTACACAATGTTCTAAATGGTCGATCCGTTACACCTGCCATGGGTGCTACAAAAACAGGAGTTGTTTTTTCGCGATCAAATAAATCACGGATCACAGGATGTTGAGACATGAATAATACCAATGATGATGAAACAGTTTCAGAATGCTTAACTTTTTAAATCTGCACTCATTGAGAGATTGAAATTAGATACAAGCATTAAATTATATAACGTTTGAAACTAAAAATATGTTTTATCTCATTTTGCTTGAATGTTAATGGATGAACTTAAGCTCAACACTTAGATTTATATTTGAAGCATGCTGCCATTATCTTGTATACATATAAGTTCTCACAAATCGTGAATGAAATAGTATACTTCGCTAGAATCTTTATCCCTGATACTTTGCATTTATGAAAAATAGCTTTCGCTCTAATGTAATTTTTAAAGCCTGTAGTGTTGCTACATTAAGTTTATTCATGAGTGCTTGTGGTGACTCATCATGGTGGAACACACAAGATAAAACGATTGATGCAGAACAAATCTCAAAACTCATTCCTGGCCGCGTTAATAATCGTGGTTCATGGGCCGAGGATATTTATAAAATAACCGAGCAACTCGGTATACCCCAAACGAAAGAAAATGTGTGTACCATTATTGCTGTAGTCGATCAAGAATCTAATTTTGTTGCAGATCCCCATGTACCCGGACTAGGTGCCAAAGCAGTTAAAGAAATTGAAGATCGTTTAGATGAAAAATTTAAAGATAAATTAGGAGATAGTATCGGAGGCACCGTTGCGGGGTATTTCCAAGAAGTCTTAAAAAATCAACCAACACCTGAAGACAATTATCTAAAACAAATGCGAAAAGTCTCCACCGAACGAGAATTAGATGAATTGTATCGTGAGATTTTTGCTCACATGGCAAAACACTACCATGTCAGTGCACTCACTGGTGCAGCTAAACTCGTTGGTCAAGATATTGGTGAAAAACTAAATCCCATTACCACTTTAGGCTCTATGCAAGTTCATATTAGCTATGCAAAAGATCATAAGCGCCAAGGTGGAAGTATCGCAGATCTAAGATCAGACCTTTATAGTCAATATGGCGGACTCTATTATGGTATTCACCGCCTGATGATGTATCCAGCAGATTATGATCAACCCATATATCGCTTTGCAGACTACAATTCAGGCATGTATTCAAGTCGTAACGCCGCTTTCCAAAGCATGCTCAATGAATTAACAGCAGCGGAGTTAACGCTTGATGGAGACTTATTACTGTACAATAAAAATAGCAATCCAAAAGCTGAAAAGAGTCAATCTGAACAAGAACTTATCAATGTATTTGCCGCAAATAATGTATTTATTACACCTCGTCAAATTCGAGCTGATTTAAAGAACGAAAAAGAGAAAAAGTTTGAAGATACGCAAACCTATAAAGCTGTGACTGAGCTTTACGAAAAGAAAATTGGAAAAGAAAAATTTTATGCCATTATGCCTGAAGTGGTTATTTCAGGTCCTAAGCTTAGTCGCGACTACAATACCAACTGGTTTGCTACGCGAGTTAACGGTCGATATCAAACATGTATGCAGAAAGCAAAAAGAATCAAAACCTAGCATTATTTGATTTTGATGGAACATTATGTGATAAAGATAGTTTTACTAGCTTTATCTTTTACGCCTTATCAAAACGACATATTGTTAAGCAAGGACTAAAAACCTTGCCTTGGATTCAAGCCTATTTTTTAAATATTTACCCCGCGCACGCAATGCGCCCTAAGCTATTCAAGGCAATGTTTACTGGATTTTCTAGGTCTGATGCAGATCCGATTGCACTTGAATACGCCCATTCATTACAACAACACTTAAACTCACCCATTTATGAACAATTAATCAAGCATCAACTCCGTGGTGACCGCATTGCGATTGTCTCTGCATCCATTGATATTTATTTAAAACCCATTTCTCAGATTTTAAATGTAGATTTGATTTGTACTGAAACTGAAGTGCTCAATCAGTTTTATACGGGTCATTATTCTTCTCGTGATTGTAGTGGCGAAGAAAAAAGACAGCGCATACTCAAGCAATATGATGTAGACCAATTTCAATCAATTTATGCTTATGGAAATTCTTATGAGGATCAAGCGATGTTAGATATGGCTGATTATCCTTATATGGTCGGATCATCTCATCAATTACCCGATCTTGTCCCACAAAAAAAGCTCGCCTAAGCGAGCTTTTTTTAATAAGAAATTAATAGATCGCCATATGATTGCGATGGATCATTTCTAATGAACGTGCTTCACCTAGAACTTGGTGTACCTTATCTGATGGTAAGCCTTTGACAATTTCAGCGCTACGTGAACTAAAGTTGACACGACCAACTGCGACGCGATGCCGTTGCTGATCCACACACTCCACCACATCACCACGCTCGAAATGCCCTTCAACTGCTTTCACACCTACAGGCAATAAACTCCGATGATTTTCTTTGATTGCTTTCACAGCACCATCATCAATCACCAATCGCCCTGCAGTTTGCAAATGCGCAGCTAACCATTGTTGGTGAGCAGTTATTCGATCATTATCAGTGATAAACAACGTACCCAGCATCTCACCCGACATTAATCGAGTTAACACATGATTACTGTCTCCACTGGCAATCAGTGTAGGACATCCTGATTTCGCGGCTAAACGTGCAGCACGCACTTTGGTCAGCATTCCACCTCGACCAAACTTACCACCACCACCTGCCATATCAAACAAACTTTCATCTAATGCACGAACTGTATGGAACAACTTCGCATTAGGATTTGAACGCGGGTCTGAATCAAACATCCCCTCTTGATCTGTCAATATAATCAGCAAGTCAGCATGAACTTGGCCTGCAACCATTGCAGCTAAAGTATCATTGTCTCCGAATCGAATCTCATCAGTAGATACAGTGTCATTTTCATTAATCACTGGAATCACTTTCCAATCGATTAAATGTTGTAAAGCATCACAAGAATTCAAATAACGGCGACGGTCAGCCAAGTCATCGTGAGTCAATAAAACTTGGGCAGATTGAATATTGTGATTCAACAATACACTTGACCAAGTTTGTATGAGCCCCATTTGACCAATGGCAGCACAAGCTTGAAGACTGGGTAGATCCGTGGGTCGATTCTCAAGTTTCATTCGAACCATACCTTCAGCCACAGCACCGGAAGACACGAGAATAATCTCATGCCCTGCATTGTGTAGATCTGCAATTTGCCCCGCCCAATGCGAGATTGCATCTATATCTAAACCTTTTCCGTTTGCTGTGAGTAAAGATGATCCGATTTTAACAACGATTCTTTTGCAACCCTTGAGCTGACGTTGCCCATCTACCACTTCTATCATCTTGTCCTCTGTCTCTTATATAAAGAGATTAACGTACGTAGTACACTTCCATTTCGCCATCATCTTCATCATCGTCAAAATCGTCATCCTCTTGACTGGCAAGACGTTGTTTACGACGCATTTCACGATAAGCCTCTTTAGCGGCAATGGTTTGTTCACGTGTTTCAGCTTCAAGCTGATCACGGAATGCTTGCATTTCTGCTGCATACTCTGGATCTTCAACTTCGCGTTCGCGCTGTTGTTCAATTTGATCCATTAAATAATAAACGACTTCTTTGGTTCCCTCAGACATCAAGCCTGAAGTCTTAAATACTGGACCCTCCCATTTCAACTCTTCAAGGATGTGATTGCACCACTCATCTCTTGAGTCTTCAGGCAACTGATCTACTTTATTTAAAACCAACACCACTGGGAGTTTTGACAATGTTGGAGAGAACTTTAAAAGTTCATTTAAAATTGCCTTAGCATTATAAGCTGGATCTGATCCATCAATTGGCTGTACATCCACGATATGTAGAAGAATACGAGTACGCGCCAAATGTTTTAAGAAGCGAATACCAAGACCTGCACCTTCTGCAGCACCTTCGATCAAACCTGGAATATCAGCCATTACAAATGAACGGTGACGATCTGCATCTACAACACCAAGATTAGGTACCATAGTTGTAAATGGGTAATCTGCTACTTTTGGTTTTGCTGCAGAGACAGCACGAATAAATGTTGATTTGCCCGCATTTGGCATACCTAATAAGCCAACATCTGCCAAAACTTTCAGCTCTAGGCGAATTTCGCGGAACTCACCTTTGTTACCATGTGTACATTTACGTGGAGCACGGTTCGTTGATGACTTAAAGTGAGTGTTACCTAAACCACCGTCACCACCTTGAGCAACAAGAACACGTTGACCATTTTCAATTAAATCACCAATGATGTCGCCAGACTCAGTATCTACAATTGTTGTTCCTACTGGAACATATAGTGTTACGGATTCACCACCGCGACCTGCACAGTTTGCGCCAGCACCATTTTTACCACGTTCAGCACGAAATCTACGGGTATAACGATAATCTACAAGCGTACTGGTGTTGTCATCAGCTTGAATATATACGCTGCCACCACGACCACCATCACCACCATCTGGACCACCAAATGGTACGAATTTTTCACGGCGAAAACTGGCTACGCCATTGCCACCGTCGCCAGCCTCTACGGTAATGACTGCTTCATCAACAAAGCGCATAATGCCAATCCTCTAAAAACTTTAAAACCGCCTATTCTGCCATATTTTAAAGTATTTCTCGACTATATTTATGCTGGTTGAGAATAAGTTAGCGACTTTTTTCATAAATTGAGTCTTTAATATTTTGGTGTATCACTGCATTAAATTTGATTTATTCATTACTCATTGTTTTATCAAATAACATCATTGGTTTTATTTATTTCTGAAACCACAAAATAATGCCTATAGTGCATTAAATTGCACTCTAAGATTTTGACATGGATCGCTCTGCTACCCCTTTATCCTCACAATTCGTGCTTATTATGGCTTTGGCCTGTGGTGTCTGTGCAGGTTCAGCCTATTTCAATCAACCACTGATTTATTCAATCGAAAGAAGTTTAGAAATTTCGACCAGCCAAGCTGGATTTACCGTGGTTATCGCTCAAGTGGGTTATATGCTCGGACTCATGCTTTTGGTACCCCTTGGAGATTTTTTTAATAAACGAAAACTCATTGTGAGTTTAATGATATTTGCGGCAATTTCGCAGATCCTTTTGTCTTTCAGCTCAGATATTAGCACTTTATATATCTTTACCCTTTGTGCAACATTTGGAGCCATATCAGCACAAGTATTAATTCCATTTGCTTCTTCCATTAGCCCACCGGAATTAAGCTCGGCAGTTGTAGGTAAACTCATGAGCGGATTGGTCATGGGGATTATTTTATCTAGGACATTTGCCGGCTTTGTTTCAACTTATTGGTCTTGGGAAGGCGTTTATTTCAGTAGTGGTATTTTGACTTTATGTTTTGCATGTTTAATGTGGAAAAAACTCCCCAACACTCAACCTGCTTCGCATTTACAAGTGTTCGATATTTACAAATCACTTTGGAGCATCGCGAAGCATAATCCGCATCTCATACGCCGTGCCTGCGCGGGTGCCCTAGGATTTGGCATTCTCTCAATGGTGTTTACATCGATGACTTTTGTTTTAGGGAGTGCCCCATATCAATTTACTGATTTTCAAATTGGTCTATTTGGTCTGTTAGGTATTATCGGAATTTATTCCTCGAGTTGGTCTGGTAAAACAGTTGGCAAAGGGAAAGAAGAATTTGTCGCTCAATTATGTATCACCTTGATGCTGTTCTCTTGTATTCCATTATATTTCGCGCAACAGAACATCTTCATTTATGCACTTGGCGTATTGATGAGCTATTTTGGTCTCACTGCATTTCATGTTTTGAATCAAAATCTAGTCTATCGTATTGATGGTCAAGCACGCTCACGAATTAATGCTGTATATATGACCATTTACTTTTCAGGCGCTGCATTAGGTTCATTAGGTGCTGTCTATGCTTGGGAACATTATGCATGGATTGGTTGCGTTGCTTTGGGACTGTTTTTCTCAATTTTAATTTTATGTATTGATCGTTATGATTTTAAGATCATGAAAACCATATAAACATCTCGCTCAGTACACACTTTAAACTGAGCGATAACGAAATGATGAAATATAACTATCGCGTAATAAGTGCCTTACTTTCCAAAATCTCGGGTAAATTTCGCTCAATCCAATGGATCAACTCATTTAATTTCATCGCTGCATTTGAACCCAATACAGTGAGTTGATACTCCACCTTTGGAGGAACTACTGGATAGACAGTGCGCAAAATAAAACCATCTTTTTCTAAGGTTTTTAGTGTCTGAGCCAACATTTTTTCGCTCACCCCCTCAATTCTTTGTTTTAGCTCACTAAAACGATGCACACCATCACTCAAGCAACTTAGGACGAGAACTGACCATTTACTGGTGAGATGCTCCAAAATTTCACGAGAAGGACATTCACTGGATAAAACTTGACCTAATAAATCACTATACGCATAAGTATTCATCATTTTTCTCTTAACAGTTAATAACTTACTTTTAGGTACGTACTTTCATTAAGTAAGTTAACAGATTAATATGCCTTCATCAAGTTTATTTTTTAGCCACAATGAGAGGAAATTAAAATGAAAATTGCGATTACAGGTACAACTGGTGAATTAGGTCGTTTAGTTGTTCAAGAACTTAAAAAACTTCATAGCAAGCATGAAATTATTGCTTTGGTTCGCAACCCAGAAAAAGCTAAAATTTTATTTTCTGAAGATATTCAAGTACGCAAATTTGATTATGATCAGCCAGATGATCTCGCAAATTCCCTTCAGGATGTTGATAAACTCCTGCTCATTTCTGCCAATGAAATTGGTCGTCGCACTCCACAACACAAGGCTGTTATTGATGCTGCGATTCAAGCTAGAGTTCCTCACTTAATCTATACCAGCTTACTGAACGCAGATCATTCTCCGCTTGGCTTAGCCAATGAACATCGAGAAACGGAAAAATTAATACGTGAAAGTTCTATTACCTACACCTTTTTAAGAAATAATTGGTATAGCGAAAACTATTTATCTGCGCTCACCCATCAAATCGAGACAGGCATTGTGTACGGAGCGGCTCAAGATGGTTTAATTAGTTCAGCTTCTCGTTTGGATTATGCCACTGCTGCAGCTCAAGTATTAAATGATGAATCAGCTCAACATTTGAACAAAATTTACGAGCTTGCAGGTAGCGAAAGCTTTAGCTTAAATGATTTTGCGACCTTACTTTCTGAGTTTTCACAACAGCCTGTGAAATATCAAAACTTATCTCCAGAAGATTATCGTCAAGGATTAATTCAAGCTGGTTTACCACTAGGTCTCATTGACGTCATTGTAGATGCAGATCTTCACACCGCCCATGGTGCGATGTACAGTGAACACAAAGATCTTGAACATTTAATTGGTCGAAAAACCACATCGATTCGTGAAAGCATTCAGCAAGCCCTGAATGCTTAGAGGATAGACTCCCCTTAAAGGGGAGTTTTTACTTTTTAATATTGCGCAGAGGTAAATCCAAGTTCATATCTAAATTCGCCTTTGTTTCTCGCTCCAAGTTATACATTGTTGCTCTAAAACTAGATACATCCTTCATCAAAATTGGATCATTTAAATGCAATACCGGTTTGAAAACATGATCAATATCCACATCAAGCTGCTCATGCAAATCTAAATAGACAGGACCATCAAAATCAATCGTAATCGGAACCTGATAAGTACGCTTTAAATGAAATGGAACTTCAAGCTGAATAGGCAAATCTAAATTTAACGGAAATTTAGGTAAAAGTCGTGTTTTATACACCAAATCTGTTGTTGCACTAATTGGAATCGTTTGATCGATTTTTACTTTCGTTTGATAATCCACACTCACAGAAACAGGGACTTCGACTTTAAACTTGAGATTGGTTTTGTATTTACCCTGCAAATCTAAATCAATATTTTCCTGCACTTTAATTTGTGTATTTAGCGCACCAATCGCTTGTACCTCAAGATAATTCCCAACATCAATTTTTGTCGGCAATGATTCTGATAATTGTACACTTGCATTCTTCGCAGTGACTTGAATCGATGCTTGAATATTGAGATATAGCCAAAAACCTACGGCGACAATGCTTGCCACGATAATAAACAAGAGCGAACCATATCCCACGATTTTTTTAGCACTCATGCTTCTCGAGCTCACTGGGCTTTCACCGATTCAGCAGATTGATCATCCTTCTGAACTTTGATGGGTGATGCTGCTTCCACTTTTTGATTTTTTTGCAATGTTAAGGTATTGAGTGGGATAACCAACTCACCTTTTTGTATTTTAATTGGCAAAGTATTTTGTACGTTGACTGAAGCCTCTAACGCAGTTTTAATTGGTGCATTCAAATGACCTTGTACTGGTATATCCACATCTAAATCCTTATTTAATGGGATGCGTAGATTCTCTTTTAAATCCGCTTGAACAGGTGCTTGAAATTTCAAGTGAACCATTTGATCTAAGGGAACATCCATTTCAACAGGTACATCAAGTTTAATTGGAATCGTCCCTTTCAATGGCAGTGTAATATCTTTACCCAAAATGCGAACCTTAACTTTAGTATCTACTGCTAAATTTTGATCCACAATCAAATTTTCACGGACTGGAATAACCGTTTTAATTGGTACTTGATTGTCGAAATGAACCATAGGATTCAATGTTTGTTGTACAGGAATAGAAAGATTTTCACGTATAGGAATGGTCGTTTTCACACGACCTGTCACATTCACATCCAAAGCATCATGGATTTGAACTTTCGCTTGCAATGGCTCTTGAAGATCAATATTCACGGCTTGATCTTCAAGTGGAATGTAAATTTTAAAATGTTGAAAAACCCATAAGGCAATTGCTATACCACTCGCGGCAGCCAAAGCAATCAGCACGAAGCCAATGACAAGATATTTGATGCGCAAAAATATAATCCTTTAACACTTATTTTTTTTAATCACCTGCTCACAATCCATATTTTATGTGAACAAATACACAATTTTTCAATATTAAACCACTTATTTTGAAGAAACCATATTGCTCTAAAGTCTTAATTACGTAAATTTAGGCAAATAAAAAAGAGCCTCGAAAGAGGCTCTTTTTATGTCTTACAAATTATGCATTTGTTTCAGCAGGAACTTTTGGATAGCTTACGCCGCCCATTTGTTCAGCAATACGCAGAACTTGGCAGCTATAACCTACTTCGTTGTCGTACCATACATATGCTGTTAAACGGTTACCAGACGTAATTGTTGCTTGCGCATCAAAAACACCTGCAGTGCGTGAACCGATAAAGTCAGATGATACAACTTCAGTAGAGTTTGTATAACCAATTTGACCTTGTAGATTAGAGTTGATAGAAATTTGACGAATATATTCGTTCACTTCATCACGATCAACTTCTTTATCTAAAGTCAGATTAAGGATGGCTAAAGACACGTTAGGTGTTGGAACACGTACAGAGTTACCAGTTAATTTGCCTTTAAGCGCTGGAAGTGCTTTAGCAACTGCTTTAGCAGCACCCGTTTCAGTGATCACCATGTTCAACGTTGCAGCACGGCCACGACGGTCAGCTTTATGGTAGTTGTCGATCAAGTTTTGGTCATTCGTGAATGAGTGAACTGTTTCAACGTGACCATTAATCACTGTATATTTGTCATGAAGTACTTTCAACGTCGGTGTAATCGCGTTTGTAGTACAGCTTGCAGCAGAGATGATTGTATCTTCATCAAGAATGTCAGCTTGGTTAACACCAAACACAACGTTCTTCATATCACCTTTACCAGGTGCAGTTAAAATTACACGTGCAGCGCCTGGGCATTTAAGGTGCTGAGCAAGACCTTCAGCGTCACGCCATTTACCAGTGTTATCAATCACCAATGCATTTTCAATACCATATGCAGTGTAATCCACTTCTGATGGATTAGATGCATAGATCACTTTGATGAATTGACCATTCGCAATAATTGCTTCGTTCTCTTCATCTACAGAAATCGTACCTGCAAATGGACCATGAATAGAGTCACGACGAAGTAAAGAAGCACGTTTCTCTAAATCACCATCAGATGATTTACGAACAACAATCGCTTTAAGATTTAGACCACGACCAAGACCAGACTGACCAATCATAAGACGTGCAAGGATACGACCAATACGACCAAAACCATAAAGCACAACATCTTTATGCTCAACAGATGCGGCATTGCCTTGTAGTGATTTAACAGCGTCAGCAACGAATGCATCTACATCGCCACCTTTTGCTTTAAATTCTACAGCAAGTTTGCCTAAATCGATTTCAGCTGTGCCGATATTTTGTACTTTAACCAATGCTTCAAGGATTGGGAAAGTATCTACAGCAGAAAGTTCAACGTCTAAAACACGTGTACGACGGTGAGCTTTAAGAATTTGGATAACCGAGCGGTTAATTAAAGAGCGACCGTATACTGTAGCTACGATGTTTTTTTCACGGTATAACTGACCAACAAGGGCAATCATACGTTCCGCGAGTTCTTCACGGTTTTTCCAGCGACCTTGGTGCTCTGCATGTAGGGCAACGATAGTGTCTTTGCTCACAGATACGTCCTCTAATTAATTGTAAATCTAAGCATAAATTTCAAAACCCCATAATTGTAAAGGAATTAACTCAGAGTTGAAATGAAAACTCGTTTTATTTTTTACTAAAGCAATTTTCTCTTTGTAAAAAATATATTTTAGCAATTGAATTACAATATAATTTTTTGGGTAAATGATTTCATTTAGATATCAAATACTGATCATTAAGCCTACAAATCCAATTTCGTCACTGAGTTACAGCCTGTTCAACTAAATACTGGTGAAGCCGAAATATCCTGACTCAACATCATATTTAAATCTTCTAAATTAAAATCTTCTAAGTTTTCTGGGAGTTTGACCAATACTGGAAGCTTAGTTAAACCATTTTGCCCCGAAGGGAATGCATAATGTCGTTCAAACTCACTTGTAGCTGAAAAACTTTCAAATTCAATAAATACACTATATTTTCGATAGCTTTTAGGCACACTTAAAATATCTAGATAAGCCTGCTTCTTGATTTTCACCATGGCCAATGAAGTTTGTTGAAGTTCTTTTTCTAGCTTTTCTCCAGCCACCATTCTTTTTAAAAATGAGCCTTGAACTTCAGCATAATCTCGTTTCAAACGCATCGTATGAGACAGCATTTCTCGGTAATCTTGAATATGTTGGCTTAAATCTTCTTGTAATGCATTTAACGGTTTCTTGGAGCGCTCATGCATGACTCCACGCTCATACATATTCAATGGTACAAATATTTCATCTTTACGCTTTTCAAGTAGTTTTAAATAGGCTAACAACTTGTATTCAAACAATTGGACTGAGGAATTAAAAAATAATGAAGGCTGTTGTTTAAAATCTTTATAATTCGCCAGAATATCTGAAAATATGCGATGCACACTTTTAAACAGATGCTCATATTCTTCAATATGTGATAAATGCTGTTCTAAAGCCACCACGAGAGGTTGTAGCAATTCGACAGTCAATGCTTGCTCAATCTTCCGTAAATGCTGTTTGGCTACAAAATCACTATTACTTCCAGCCATCCCTAAATTTTGTGTCAAAAGCGGTAATATCTTCTGTTCAGCAACATCTTCAAATTCTTGCACAATTTGAATGACATCTTTATGGACTTGATGCTGAATAGTAACCATCATCTGCACGTGTTCCATAAACTGTTTGATATACCCCTCTTCATTGTAACGGCGCATATCCAAAACCAACCCATTGAGATAAATTTGCTGGTTGTATTCCATTCGATCTTCAAATAAAAAACGACGGATCGAAAATGCATTTTGTTCAAACTGACTGGTTGGTGCGATGACGAATAGAAATTCAGAGGTTTTAACAATATCAAAGTGTCGAATGGACTGTTCTTTCAGCAACCATTGTGCAAAAAAAGGATGCTCCATGATCGATGAGCTTCTAGGTAGAAGGGGTTTAAACCAATACCCCAATAATTGTTGCTTAATAAATACCTCTATCATAAAGCTCTTAATCTGAGCTGAAGTTAACTGACGAGCTCCAACTGGTGTTTCAAGATTTAATTCACGAATTAACTTAGCAACATCTTGCAAAAAAACCCGACGCATTAACATTTTTTCGCGTTGTAATTTTAAATTGTCCTCAACAGCAATTAGGTCAATTTGATACAGCGCATTTTCTAAATAGTCTGCCACTTGTACGCAATCCGTCATCTCCTTCAACCATTGGATAGATTGACATAACTTTGCTGCAATGGAGCGCATTCTTTCACTAGAAAAACTATGCTTTAAAATTCCCAGCGACGTCGTGACTTTATATTCGAATGTGTTATTCACACGATTCCAAAATATATCTTTAGGTTTGAGAATTTGACGATCAATTTCTTCGCGAACGTCACTATCTGAATGTTGAAATATACGCTCTAAGAGTCTTTGCCAGTTTAAATCCAGACTAGGCTCCATCTGTAATAATGCTGCTCTTGTTTGGTACTGAATCATGATTGTTAAATTAGAATTATTATTGATTTAACAAATTTACCACATTTTTATGTTTTAGTTAATTATGTCACAAATATTTTTAAAGAATAAGTAATTATTCTTATCATTCAGTCAAAAACTCTTATGTACAACTCATGCTTATGTAATGATATGAAACTTAGTGCTCATCTTTTTTGGCTAGACGCGATTGTAGTTTCTTATGTTGATATTGAAGTAACTTTTCAGTTCTTCTTTGACGATAGAGATAAATTGTACCTTCCAAAATAAGGAGCAATACAGCAAACCAAATTGGAATATAAGTCAACCATTCTCCTGCTTCCACGCGTTCACCCATTGCAATTGATGCTCCTGCCAACAAAATTGGCTCTAAATAACTCAATAACCCAAAAATCACAAATGGAAGATATCTGCTCGCCAAGATGTAACTTCCAAGCCCTAAGGCACTTAAGCAACCTAGACCTAGTACAGCTAAAATGAGATATTTAAACTCAATAATCAGGGGCAATGTGTTTGAATAAAAAAATGCTAGAAAAATAGCAACTGGAATCACCAGCAATAAATCCCACCAGAATCCACCTAAATGATCTGTTCCAAATTTTCTTCTTAAAAAAAAGTAGATCGGATAAGCCACAGCAACATACATGGTCTCCCATGCCACAGTACCGATGCGCCAGATTTCATGGCTGACACCAAGAATTGCAAAAAACACTGCTGCAATTTGCCACTTTGAGAGCTTTTCTTTGTAAAGAACGCAACCAAAGAGAACCATCACCAGAGGCAACAAAAAATATCCTAAAGAAACCTCAAGCCCCCGACCATTGATTGGCCCCCACAAAAATAACCAGAGTTGAGTTGTACACAAAAACGAACTGATCAAGAGCCAAATTAAAATAGATGGTTGTTTGTAAATTTTATTATAAATTTCTCGAACATATTTTAGATCACCCGACCACCACATAAACAGCGTTAAAAAAGGTAATGTTGCTAACATTCGCCAAGCAAAGGTTTGCTCACTGTCTAGTGGTCTAAGAAAATACGTATAAAAATATAGCACCCCAAAAGTCACTGATGCCATAACTGACAATGCTATACCTTTTAACATATCTGAACCTAAATTTTACCAAACGATATTATAGCTAGAATTCGTAGCAATAGATGTTGATGCATAAAAAAACCACGCCTTAGCGTGGTTCTCATCATTTTCAACATTATTTTGTTGAACCAGGTGCTTGACCCGTTTGCTTTGTGCGTATCACATCACTTAAGTCATAACCAACAGATTTAGCATAATCAAGATACTCATTCACTACTGCTTGATCAGGATTATGCGTGCGAGAAAGTACCCACATATACTTACGTTTAGGCTCACCCACGAGTACAGTTTGATAATCCTCATCCAGTTTCAGCACCCAGTAGTCGCCACGACCAACTGGTAACCATCGAATAGCACTCGGCAAAAAACTGACTTTCAATTTTGTATTAAATGGCTGATTTTGTACAAATGCCTCACCCACTGACTGGGTAACTTTACCGTCAGCGGTAAAACAACGGTTATCAACAGTCACATTACCATTTTCATTTAATGTATATGTCGCAGTTACATCACGATCACACTTGTTTTGGAAATAAAGTGGCTTACGTGCTACTTCATACCAAACACCTAAGTATTTATCGAGTTCAACTTTTTCAACAGTATTGAGTGGCTTGTCCTGAGCATAAACCATCGTTGCTGCCCCTAAACCAACCAATAAGGCACCACCCAATACAATCTTGCTAACATTGAAACCAGCAGATGGGAGACTCTTGATCATCTAAATAACCCCTATTTATTGAATTTGTTTGTGAGTATTCATTTACTCTTCAACAATAACGGTTATTTTTCGGCTTAATGTTACGTTATGTGATGATTTTACAGTGTTTTTTGTAAATTAAATCACTGAATTAACTGTGCTTTTAAACGCACGATCTCATCACGGAAACGCGCTGCTTGCTCAAACTGAAGCTCTTTCGAAGCTTTGAGCATTTCCTTCTCTAATTTAGCCAAATGTTTTGCCAATAGTTTTGGATCGGAAACTATATGGCGCTCATCCGCACTTAATGCACGTGCTTGTCCCGATACACTCTCATCAATTGACTCATCATCATACTCTTCACCAGTATCAATTTCTTTGATGACTTGGCGGACTGCTGAACGCGGAGTGATGCCATGTTCTAAGTTAAAATTAATTTGTTTGGTACGGCGACGCTCCGTTTCATCAATTGCTTTTTGCATTGAATCCGTAATCCGATCTGCATATAAAATAGCCTTTCCTTCAACATTTCGAGCAGCACGACCAATGGTTTGGATAAGTGAACGTTCTGAGCGTAAAAAGCCTTCTTTGTCGGCATCTAAAATTGCGACTAAAGATACCTCAGGCATGTCTAAACCTTCACGGAGTAAGTTAATTCCAATCAATGCATCGTAGACACCTGTTCGTAATTCATGAATGATCTTCACACGTTCAACAGTATCGATATCAGAGTGCAGATAAGCCACTTTGATCCCGTACTCTTTTAAATATGACGTCAAATCTTCAGCCATGCGTTTGGTTAACGTTGTGACCAAGACACGTTCATTTTTATCTTTACGTTGATTAATCTCCGAAAGGACATCGTCCACCTGAGTCAATACTGGACGAATCTCAATAACGGGGTCAATCAAACCTGTTGGACGCACCACCTGCTCGGCAATTTGTTCTGATTTTTCTAATTCATAATTGGCAGGCGTCGCACTGACATAAATTGTAGTAGGAATAATACGTTCCCACTCTTCAAACTTCATTGGTCGATTATCCAATGCACTTGGCAAGCGGAAACCATAATTCACTAGATTTTCTTTACGTGATCGATCTCCTTTATACATCGCACCAATTTGAGGAACCGTAACATGCGATTCATCAATAATAAGTAATGCATCCTCAGGCAGGTAGTCGAAAAGCGTTGGCGGGGCCTCTCCAGCTGGTCGACCTGATAAATGTCTCGAGTAATTCTCAATACCATTGGTATAACCAAGCTGTTGCATCATCTCAAGGTCATATCGAGTACGCTGTTCGATACGTTGAGCTTCAAGCAATTTATCTTCAGCTCTGAAATATGCCAAGCGCTCTTTGAGTTCTTCACGAATCGTTTCGATGGCACGCTGTAAGTTATCTTTAGGCGTCACATAGTGACTTTTTGGATAAATCGTGATTCGTGGGACTTTACGAATCATTTTTCCAGTCAAAGGATCAAACCAGCGGATCGAATCCACTTCATCATCAAATAGCTCAATCCGCACTGCATTTTGTTCTGACTCTGCGGGGAAAATATCAAGAATTTCTCCACGAATTCGATAAGTACCTCGTAAAAATTCGAGTTCATTACGCGTATATTGCATTTCTACCAATCGACGAATCAACTCATCACGGCTGACTCGATCACCTGTCACAATATGTAGGAGCATATTCATATATGCATTAGGATCACCTAAACCATAAATGGCGGATACCGAAGCAACGATAATAGCATCCTTACGCTCAAGCAAAGCACGCGTTGCAGACAACCGCATCTGATCGATGTGATCATTAATAGCAGAATCCTTTTCAATAAAAGTATCAGATGACGGTACGTATGCTTCTGGCTGATAGTAATCGTAATAACTTACAAAATACTCAACAGCATTATGTGGAAAAAATGCTTTAAATTCTCCATAGAGTTGAGCCGCAAGGGTTTTGTTATGTGCCATTACAATAGTAGGACGTTGTAATTGCATAATCACATTCGCCATCGTATAGGTCTTACCAGAGCCTGTTACCCCTAGTAGCAATTGATCCTTAAAACCTTGTTGTACTCCTTTAACAAGTTTCTCAATCGCTTGAGGTTGATCTCCTGCAGGCTCGTAATTAGTTACTAATTCAAATGGACGACTGTCACTCACTCGATAATTCTCGCTATACAGATGATGAAAATATGCAATAACACTGGTAATGCATGGCTTGCTTGCTCAAATCTTTATGATTTACTCATCTGATGATGAGGGTGAAAACCATAAATTCAATCAATTTTACTTGACCCTTACAACAATCAATTGCACCATGAACTTAAATTACATGTTGATGTAAAAAACTATGACTTACCAATATCACGATGAAACGATTATCAACAGTTTAAATGAAGATACAGTATTTGTATTTGGTAGTAATTTAGCAGGCACGCATGCAGGTGGTGCTGCAAAAATTGCACTTCAACATTTCGGTGCGATTAAAGGTGCTGGTCGCGGCTGGGCTGGACAGAGCTATGCAATACCTACCATGAATGAGCATTTGCAACAAATGCCTCTATCCCAGATTGAACACTACATCAATGATTTTAAGATCTATACAAAAAACCACCCCAAGATTAAGTATTTTATTACAGCCGTTGGTTGTGGTGTAGCAGGTTACAAAGTTGCTGAAATAGCACCCATGTTCAAAGGTATATCAAAAAATGTGATTTTCCCGATTTCATTTAAACCTTTCGTTGAACGAACCTTTCCTAAATTAAGCCAACCTTTATTACATGCCATTTTTTCTTCTGAACTACTGTTCGCGGATTCTTTAGAAACGGCATTTGAGCAACTTAATTTAAATGAATCTGAAAAGAAACTAGCCAATATTTTGATCGAAACGCCGATGTTCCCCGTGGACAGTAATGGACGTGAACGCATATTTGAAATCGAAGATATCCTCTATCATCTAAAAGATCAAACCTTCCAATATGAACCTAAGTCCGATCGTGCATTCATGATGGGTGGTGTAGTATTGGCTTTACTTGAACTCTACCAAATTAATGAACAAGATTTTGTTGATGTTTGGCAAGGGCTTAAGTCAATTTCTGCGCCAAAACCTGAGCATCGAGCAAAAAAATCAGTTTAATAAGATGTTGATTTTATAAGATTCATTCACTTATATTGTATAAATGAATGAATTTTAAACACCAAGGCTCGCATCTATGGATCATTTAGATCTGACCATCTTTGATTTATCTCCAATTGCGATGTGGCTACAAGACTTCAGCGGTGTTAAACAAATTTTCGAACAATGGACTGCTGAAGGTATTGAAGATATTGAAGCATATTTGATGGAGGATCACAGTCGTCTCCACCTTTGCTTGAGTACGATTCATACCTTACGTGTTAACCAAAGTACGCTTAAACTGTATGAAGCAAAAAACTTAGAAGAAATTTTAGAAAGTTTTCAGAAGTTCCTTCATCCTGAAGTCAGCACTTTCCAAATCCAATTTTTCGTATCACTTTGGAAGAATACTGAACATCATATTCCAGTGATCAATTATACGACCAATGGAAAGCGTTTAGATGTTCAATTACGCGGTATGAAATTAAAAGGTTATGAGGATAATTGGAAATGCCTACTCATGACCACCGAAGACATTTCCCAATATCAAAAAGCACGTCATTTTGCCGAATCCTTATTTACTTATAATCCAACAGCACTATGGATCATGGATTTTAGCCAAATTAAAAAAAGATTTGAGCTGCTCCGTATGCAAAACATTGAAAATTTAGATCAACACATTCATCAACATCCAGAATTTGTTGTGGAATGCTTCGAGCAAATACAATTCATTGATGTTAATGAAGCAGCGCTCAAACTTTTTGCTGTGAAAGATAAATCTCAATTTTTACATCATTCTCATGATTTATTTGATATTAAACGTTTGGAAAATTTTAAAAGTCAGCTACTTCAATTGTGGAATCATGAAGAATATCAACAGCGTGAAAGTAGTTTCTACAACGCGAATGGAGAACAAATCTTCGTTTTAGAACAGTTAAATATTTTTCCACATAATTTAGATGATTGGGCGGTGATACAAGTCGCCCTTACAGATATCACTGAGCGAAAAAAATTAGAAAATCACTTACATTATTTGGGTCAACATGACATTTTAACTGATTTACATAACAGAACTTATTTTAACGAAGAAATTGAACGGATTGAGCAACTTGATCTCTATCCAGTGTCTTGTATTTACATTGACATGAACGGTTTAAAAATCATTAATGATCAGTTCGGACATGATGTCGGTGATCAGTATCTAAAAAACTTTGCCGAAATTCTTCAATTTGTCACCCACAAAAAAGATTTTTCAATTTCTAGAATAGGTGGCGATGAATTTGTATTATTGATGCCTCATGCCGATGGTGAGCAAGTTAAAATCCTTGTTCATGATCTTGAAACTCAAATACATCAACATAATCTAGATCACCCTCATCTTTCTATCAGCGTTTCACTCGGACATGCCACAAGACTTAAAGGCGAAACCTTAGAAGATATGTTACGCCGTGCAGATAAATGCATGTATATTAACAAGCATCATTTTTATCAAAATAAAAATCTAACGAATTGAGCATAGGATTTAGCTCAACGTTAGCTTAGCTCAAAAAAGTGCCTTAAATCACAAAAATAACAAAAAATTTGAATTTTATATCAAAATAATTTAGTGCTATATTATCCACAATTTATTGTTTTAAAAGAAAAGTTCAAGGGTAGTTATGGAGATACTTGATTCATCAATTTTTGATTTATCTCCTATCCCAATGTGGTTGGAAGATTTTAGTGCCATTCAAACCATCTTTAACCAATGGCGTAGTGATGGGGTCACTGATTTAGCTTTACATCTGCAGCAAAATCCAGATCTTGTGACTTTATGCGCACATCAAATTAAGATTGTTAAAGTAAATCAAAAAACTCTCGATCTTTTTGAAGCACAAAGCCTTAAACATCTCACACAAAATTTAAGCACCATTTTCCAACATCAAATGTTTGATGCACATGTAGCGGAATTAGTTGCACTTTGGAAGGGTGAATTAGAGTTTACAAGTACAACCACTAATTTCACCTTGAGTGGTCAACCCTTAGACATAAAACTGCGAGCTGTCGTTTTACCTGGTTCAGAACAAAGTTTAGACCGTATTTTGCTTACTACAGAAGATATTAGTGGTTATATGCAAGCTCGGCGTTTAGAAGAAAAAAATCGTCGATTAGCTGAAGCAAGATTTAGTTATTCACCCACATCATTATGGGTTGAAGACTTTAGTCGCATTAAATTAAGACTCGATCATCTTAAATCAATTGGTATTGATGATTTCAGAATTTTTTTAGATGTGCATCAAGATTTCGTACAACAATGCATTGAAGACATTGTATTACTAGACGTCAACCAAGCAACATTGGATTTGTTCAAGGCATCGACGAAATCAGATTTATTTCAAAATCTAAAAAAAGTTTTCTCGAAAGAAATGCATCAAACTTTTAAGGAACAATTGATCGAACTATGGAATGGGAAAATTCATCATAGTCGTGAAGCGATCAATTATGCTTTGGATGGTTCAATTCGCTATGTTTTACTTCAATTCACTGTGTTTCCAGGTTATGAAGAAGATTGGGGACTTGTACAACTTGCCCTAACGGACATTACAGCGCGAAAAAAAGCTGAGAGCTATTTAGAATATTTAGGTAAACACGACGTTTTAACAAAACTCAAAAATCGCTCGTTCTACACTGAAGAAATCCATCGATTGGAACGCGCACTTATTCGCCCAGTTTCTGCAATTTTTCTAGATATGAATGGCCTTAAACCGATTAATGATCAATTTGGTCATGATGTAGGTGATGAGATTTTACGCAGAATGGGTAATATCTTAAGTAGAACGATTCACAATACCAGTTATACAGCCTCTCGAATTGGAGGTGATGAATTTGTTATCCTGATGCAAGGTGCAAATGAAACTACCGTTCAGTCGACGATTTTGACCATTCAAGAATTATTGAATATCGATAATCAATATTATTCTAACCATATCATCAGTGCATCAATGGGATTTGCTACAAGCCTTGAGAATGAAACAATTGAGGATATGTTAAAGCGTGCAGACCAATCCATGTATGATCACAAGAGACAATACTACAAATATTTATCCAATAAAAATCAATAGTTTACAGTATTTATACTTTTAGATCATACATTTTATTTGCTCTTGAAACACTAGTCATTGCACTGGTGTTTTTTTTTAAAAAAATCAAACTTATTTAGTTCTCATATTAGCTTTACTATATTTTTCATTTAATTATGACAAAAAATTCATGATCTTGTCTAACAAAAGAAATTGATTTTAAATTAATAAAATGTGATTCTCATCACACTTTAATCACGAACAATGATTAAAAACACTTTATTTTTTTAAGAGACTATAACAATGGCTTTGTTCAATTATAAATCATTCGATTACTTACCTAACTTTAAATTAAGTTCAGTTCTCTCAATTCCAGCTCAACTCGTTGGTAATGGTCTAATCGCTGCCACCAATGCTGTGAATACTGTTCTTGATGTAGTTTCTCCTATTGGTTTAGCAGGTAATGCTTTACTTGGCAAACCTTTCGAAGCAGTGCACGAACTTGGTGATAAAATTATTGATGCAGCTTCAGATGCAGTGAATTCAGTGGGTAAAGCACTTGGTGCAACCATCGAACCGAATGACACTCATCATAAAAATGAGTGGGAAGACAAAGAACTCAGCTTAGATAACATTTTAAGCCTTCCTGGGGATTTAATCGGAAACACCATTATCGGTGCAACCAATATTGCCAATGATATTCTTGATGCTGCTGCACCGATTGCTATTGCAGGAAATGCGCTTATCCCTGGTTTTGATGTTGTTCATAAAGCTGGTGATACGATTATTGATGCTGTCTCTGATGTGGCTAATGACATTGGCTCAGCGATTGGCGGGACAATTGAACCTAAAGATACTCATTATGATAATGAATGGTCTCAAGAGCTTCCATCAGCTACTGAAAACCTAAAATCAATTGTGAATACAGTTGCAAATCAAGTTGAAAATGCACTTGAACCTATTTTCGATTATGTTCCTGATTTCAAATTTAGCTCAGTACTTTCTATTCCAGCTCAGTTACTAGGTAATGGTTTAGTCACGACAGCAAATTTAGTCAATACAGTTTTAGATGTGGCTTCGCCTATTGGCCTAGCAGGTAATGCTCTACTTGGTAAACCATTTGAAGTTGTTCATGAGTTAGGTGACCGCATTATCGATGCAGCATCGAATTTACTCAGTGGTGCTGGTGAGGCCCTCGGCTCAAATGTAGAAGCAAAAGATACACACCACAAAAATGAATGGAAAGATGGCGAACTTAGCCTTGATTCAATTTTAAAAATTCCAAGTGAACTGATTGGTAATTTGATTATCGGCAAAGATGGCATCGTGAATGATTTATTAGATAGCGTTGCACCATTGGTTAAAGTTGGTGATAAATTCATTCCTGGTTTCGAAGAAATTCATAAAGCCGGTGATGCAATCATTGATCAAATTTCAGACATTATCGTAAATATTGGTAAGGATATTGGTGCCACTCTTCCACCTTCAGACTCACATTTTGATCGAGAATGGGGGCAACCAAAACAACCAGATCAATCTAATCCATCAGATGACGGTCGTCCTAAATTCTACAAAATTGACAATCAATTAAGTTACCGTGTAAGTGAATCTGCATTTAAACAAGTTCAAGAACTATATAACAAGTTTATCTCAACTGGTTCTTTACAAGGTAAAAATTTCTGGCGCCCTATTTATACCGTGATCAAAGAAGATTTAGCATCAAATGATGCAGTTGATCAGGGTACTAAAAACTGGTTAAAAGTTGCTGAAGCTGTTGCAATAGCTGATCCTCAGAGCTTCCTTTATCAATACGTTCGCTTAGGAACAGGTAAATCACTCGCAGATAAAGGCATCTATATTACGGATGAACAATTCTGGCAAGCATCAAATGTATTGATCAAAACTTTAGCTGACAATTTCTTGAATGGCGTTAAAAATGCTGATGGCGAGACTGTTGTTCCAGCAGGATATTTACCAAGCTCTGATGGTAAGTTTGGATTGGTACTTATGGATGCAACGCAAGCTCTTGAAAACTTGGGTGGCGAGCTAGGTGATTGGACAGGTATCACACCATTAAGTATTCTTGATCACTATTTAGGTGTTGATACTTCACAATTGAATGGTGGTGATAGCCGTCCGTTTACTTGGTATTTAGAGCTATTGGGTGATGTAGTTAAAGCCAACTTAAAAGCTGGTGCGAGTATCTTTGATGTTGTGAATCAGATCGTGACTGAGGGCTTAAACTTCGTTGGACAATTCATCAAAGGTGAAATATTTGATGATGGCTTCTCTTCACGTGATCAACTTGTAAATACATTGACTCAACTTGCTTACGCATATGCAGGTGATTTGGCTGGTTCTGTAGCAGTAGCGACAAACTTATTTAACCCTAACACCAACATTATTACCACTTACTCAGTTTTCGGACGTACCTTAAACGGTAAAGATGGTAATGACATCATTAAAGGCGGTGTCGGCAATGATACGCTTGTAGGTGGTAAAGGTGATGACTTGCTCTTTGGTGGTTGGGGCAATGACATTCTAAAAGGTGGTGAAGGCATCAATGTCCTCGTAGGTGGTCGTGGTGACGATACCTATTATGTACAATCAAAATATGACTTCGTACTTGAACACAACTATGAAGGTACAGACACTGTCATTAGTTCTGCAGATCAGTATCAATTAACCGAAAATATTGAAAACCTTACGCTGATCAATCCAATCAAAGAACTTTTGATTGCTGGATCAGAAATTCAACAAAATGGTACGGGTAACCAATCTGACAACATTATCACAGGTAGCAAATTCGTAAATAACGAATTAAAAGGCCTCGCTGGAGATGACACCTTAATCGCAAACGGGGGTCTAATTAACATCTTAAATGGTGGTATTGGTAACGACAAATTGTATGGCGATCTTGGTAACGAGACATACTATTTTGATCAAGGCTTTGGAGTAGATACAATCTATGAAAAAGGTGGTCAAGATACCATTCAATTTGGTGCTGGTATCTCAATTGATGATTTACTCGTTCAAGACTCTGGGAATGATCGTATCATCAAACTTAAAGATTCTTCTGATCAAATCACTATTAAAGATTGGGCAAAAGGTGAAGCACATCAAGTTGAATCAATCGTATTTAAAGACGGTTCTACATTCAACTTACTGACTCTAGATCAAAACTTAAGTTACGTGTAATTCTTACCCGCAAAAAAATAGGTGCTTAAAGCACCTATTTTTTATCTTTTACCCATTGAGCGACGTGTACCACGTGGCGGCATCCATGTGCGATCAGCATAGCGCTGAGGCTTTGGACGTAGATCTTCGATTTCTTCATCAGCTTGCTTTGCGTCATTCACTTGCTTGATAGGAAATGGAAGATTCACTACAGGCTTCTTTTTGGGAGAATTTTCCGAACTCATTTGAGACTACTCATTTCAATCTAACGCTATTGTACGGAAATTTGTTTTTTTATGCGACCCACGTTGTTTAATGTGGATATGTATCATTGCATTAAAATTCGGTGAATTTCGTGATTTTTTGCTAATTTGCCTAGATATTGGACGACTAAAACATTCAATTTAAGCTAAGATAGTGTGCTTTTTATTTTTTAATCCCTATAAGAAGGAATACTGCCGTGGACGTACGTCTCTCTGATCGTGTCAATGCCATCAAACCGTCCCCAACGCTTGCTGTGACCAATAAAGCTGCAGAACTTAAAGCTGCTGGTAAAAACGTTATTGGTTTAGGTGCAGGTGAACCGGATTTCGATACACCACAACACATCAAAGATGCAGCAATTGCAGCGATTAACAACGGTTTCACTAAATACACCGCAGTTGACGGTACGCCAGGTCTTAAAAAAGCAATTATCGCTAAATTAAAACGTGATAATAACCTTGATTATGCTGCTAACCAGATTCTCGTTTCTTGTGGCGGTAAGCAATCATTCTTTAACCTTGCGCTTGCATTGTTAAATAAAGGCGATGAAGTAATCATCCCTGCTCCATTCTGGGTAAGCTATCCAGATATGGTGATCATCGCAGAAGGTGTGCCAGTTATTGTTAAATGTGGTGAAGAACAACGTTTCAAAATCACACCAGCACAATTAGAAGCTGCAATTACTGATAAAACTCGCCTAGTTGTTTTAAACAGCCCTTCTAACCCAACAGGTATGATTTATAGCAAAGAAGAATTAGAAGCATTAGCTGAAGTTCTTCGTAAATATCCTGAAGTATATGTTGCTTCTGATGATATGTACGAACCAATTCGTTGGGACGACGAGTTTTATAACATTGCTACAGTTGCACCAGATCTTTACGATCGCGTAATCGTTCTCAACGGTGTATCTAAAGCATATGCAATGACAGGTTGGCGTATCGGCTATGCAGCAGGTCCTGTTAAATTAATCGGCGCAATGAAGAAAATTCAATCACAATCTACTTCTAACCCAACTTCAATTTCGCAAGTTGCGGCAGAAGCTGCATTGAATGGTCCTCAAGATGTACTTAAACCTATGATTGAAGCTTTCAAACGACGTCATGATTTAGTTGTTAATGGCTTGAATGATATCAAAGGCATTACATGCTTACCTGCTGACGGTGCATTCTATGCTTATGCAAACATTCGTCCATTGATCCGTGCAAAAGGTTTAAAATCTTGCACAGAATTCTCTGCATGGTTATTGGAAGAAACTGGTGTTGCGGTTGTTCCTGGTGATGCATTCGGTTTAGGCGGTTATATGCGTATTTCATATGCAACAGCAGATGAAGTATTGGTTGATGCGCTTGCACGTATCAAAAAAGCAGCTGACTCAATCGAAGGCGTAGATGCAGCAATTGCTTCTATCGCAGCTGAAAAATAATCTGATAAATTAATCAGATCAAAAAACCCGCGATTTTCGCGGGTTTTTTTTATTAAATCTAAACCCCTTCATGCACCTACATAACCCAATACGCAACATAAAACCTTTTGGTTAATACGCTCTCTCACTGAAGCGAAAAAAGTGTGCTTTTAGGATTGGATAAACGTCGGAGGTTTTTTTAAAGCTATCCAAACATGATCCATTAGTGATCCAAATAGAATATTGAAATTTAAACACTATTCATAGTATCGATAGCTCATTCTGAAAGATCATATTTATCACTGAAAAATCCCATTTATAGATATGCTTTGCACCATCATATAGAAGTTGGAACTGATCTAAGTAACCATAATATGGGATTTAATTAATGAAAAATAAGTTCTAGAAACACCAATTCACCCTACTAAAGAAGATAAAATGACACAGGCTAACTTGGACTATATTTAAAAAAAATCAATTCACTCAACAATTTCAGATTTGACTTGTGAAAATTTGCCTAAACTGCAAGCTGTTTATTAAACAAATGCTTTGAAGGACGAGAACAACTTAGGCATTCAACATAATATTTAAGTGGTGACTTTAATAAAATCTCACTCACCGCATTCGATTCATTTAACCAAGCAAGCGATTTATTCGTGCCAAGAATGGCATTCCCTTTTATGGAGTAGATATAGACTTTATTTACGTTAGGTGTTAAGTCATTTGCTGCCAAATATTGTTCAAGCGTGAATGATTGATCTTGATCAACAGACCATTTTTCAGAAAACCACAGCTGTAATAACTCACCCAAAACCAGATGATGTTTTTTAAAAGGAAATACATCAATTACCGCGCCCTCTACTTCAATGAAATAAGAACTAGGCGAATTCAAGATAGACAGGTAATTTTGTTTATAGAATTCAAGATTAGAAAAGATCTGAGAAATGGTAAGCGTATTCATTCGCTTTCTCCTATTTTAGCCATTTAGTGCTGGCAAGTTGGTATAAATCCACACTGCTTAAAACTCTGTTTCAAGCGCTCTGTTGTTAAATAAATCTAACAAGCTCATTCTAAATTGGCAAGTAAATTTAAAAAAAACATTTTATTTGAGCAAATAAACAACATGCGGCTCAAAAGTGACAATTGTATGGCAATTTACACTTGACCCAATCTTAAATCCCCTTATAATCGCATTCAGATTCTCCAATAGCTCAGTCGGTAGAGCGACGGACTGTTAATCCGCAGGTCCCTGGTTCGAGCCCAGGTTGGAGAGCCAAATACTAAAAAGCCCAAGCATTTAAGACTTGGGCTTTTTTTTATGTCAAAAAAATCCCCCACTTGGGAGGATTTTCTCAACCATATTTTAAGCTGCTTTTGCTGGAACTCCACTGTGAAAACGGAAGGTTTCATCAGGTGTTAAGATGAGTTGCTTTTCAACTTCACGAATGTGCTCTATACGACTTTGAATATCCTCCTCAGGATCTTTCAATTTCGCAGTTTTAGCCACATCCAGAGCTAGAGCCAAATAATCCTCATAATGGCGTGATTCAGATTTTAGTAAGTAGCGATAATAGCGCCCTAATTCCTCATCGACTCTAGGCGCTAATGCATAAAAACGTTCACATGAGCGTGCTTCCACAAACGCACCAATAATTAAAACATCAATTAGCGCTTCTGGTTCATACGTCCGAATTTCTTTGCGTAAGCCACCCGCATAACGCCCAGCACTTAAACCGACCCATTGCTGCCCGCGCTTGTTCATAAACTCTAAAACCTGCTCATAATGCAGCATTTCCTCACGCACTAATTGAGCGAGCTTAACTTGTAAATCTACAAAAAAGCTGTATCTAAACATGAGATTCATGGCTGTACTGGCTGCTTTCTTTTCACAGTTCGCATGATCTTGCATCAAAATATCAAGATTATTTACAGCCTCATCTAACCAAGCTTGTGGAGTTTCGCAACCAAGGAAGCTTATGACAGGCTTCATTAATTCATCATAATCAATATTTGACATAGTACTCATCAATCTTATCGTGCAGCTTTGATTGCTGCTTTCATATCTTGAACTGCTTGCGTAAGTCCTTTGAAAACAGCATCGGCAATCAGAGAATGTCCAATATTCAATTCGTGTATTTGAGGAATTGCTGCAATAGGAGCAACATTGTCAAGATTAAGTCCATGCCCAGCATTTACGACCAAACCTTTAGCAGCAGCGTATTCTGTTCCACGGATAATACGTTGTAACTCTACCTGCTGTGCTTCTTCTGTTTCAGCATCTGCATAAGCACCTGTATGAATCTCAATAGTTGGCGCACCACAGGCAATTGCAGCATCAATTTGTTCAATATCAGCATCGATAAATAACGATACATCACATCCAATCGCTGCTAATTCCTGTGTAGCAGACTTAACAGCCTCAAAATTACCAACAACATCTAAGCCACCTTCGGTCGTGACTTCTTGACGCTTTTCAGGCACAAAACACACGTGATGCGGCTTTATTTCTTTAGCAAATGCCACCATCTCATCTGTCACTGCCATTTCAAGGTTCATGCGTGTTTTAAGTACAGGGCGCATGCGACGGACATCATCATCATGAATATGACGACGATCCTCACGTAAATGTAATGTAATACCTTCAGCCCCTGCCTCTTCACAAATTAGTGCTGCCTGTACTGGATCCGGGTAGCGTGTGCCTCGAGCCTGTCTTAGAGTTGCAACATGATCAATGTTCACACCAAGCAATGCAGCCATAACATTTTCCTAATTTGATTTTGATTGAGCGTTTTGAATCCACAATTGACGACTTTTTAGTGGGCGATCACCCAATAATGAAGTAATCATTTGACGATATAATTTATTCAACAATTGTAACTGTTCAGCGTTAAAATCTGTACCATTTTCATAATTTATCATGCTGCGAATTTGCTCACCTGTCAGTGTAGCGGCACTTGAATACTGAACTGGTATGAAGCCTTCGTTTAATTGAAATTGATATTTTTGTGAAGTTAAAATTTCATTTTGGTGTGCATCTATCGAGTAATCAATCGCATAACCAAGCTCTTCTAGAAGTACGTATTCAAATTGACGAAGAATTTGCTTCAAGAATTCGTTAGGATTTGAATGTTGAGCTAATTTTTGTAAACTTTCTAATGTCTTGTGGTACTGTGCAAAAGTATCTGGCATTGCCTCTTCTAATGGACATAATCTCAATAAGATTTCATTTAAATAAAATCCTGAAAAGAATGCATCTCCATGAAAAAAAATAGGATGATTAACAATTTCTAATTTTGTGAAATTTTTTAATTCAGACTTACCTGTCGCTTGGAGTGCGATAGGCTGATATTGTGGTGGTGGAGGTTGTCTTAGTATGCCGTCAACTCGTCCATACTCTTCAGTGAATAAATGGACAATATGACTCCGCTCTCGATACTTTCGATGATGGATTAAGTATCCATGCAAAAGTTCATTTCGCATCGACTAATCTTATTATTTATCTTTCTTTAGTTCTTTTTCATCATCGTCATCACCATCGGGAATAACAGCCCCAACTACTGCTGCAGTACCTTTGACGACTCCTTTGGTGGTTTTATACGCAACTTTTACAGGAACTGTGACAACTTTATGAATGCAACCTTGTAAAACCAAAGCACATACAATTATCGCAACCATCTTCATCATCATCAGCTCCTATAACCGTTTAATCCTTAGATATCACTATACCCTAGGCTTTTTAATGCACGCTCATCATCAGACCAACCGCCTTTGACTTTAACCCAAAGGGTGAGCATGATCTTTTCTTCGAACATTTTTTCCATATCAGCACGTGCATCCATACCAATTTTTTTCAACTTTGATCCTTTTTCACCGATGACAATGGCTTTTTGCCCAGGGCGATCAACAAAAATCGTAGCATCAATATAGGTACAAGCAGGCTTCATACGACCAGTTTTCTCATTTAAAGTCGCTTCTTCTGTTTTAAACGATTCAATTTGAACCGTTAAATCATATGGAAGCTCTTCACCCAGTTGACGCATGATTTTTTCACGAATAATTTCAGAAGCTAAGAAGCGTTCAGAACGATCTGTGAGTTGATCTAGTGCATACAATGGTGGTTGAAACGGTAAGTATTTTTCGATCGTATCTCGAAGATGATCAAGGTTAGCGCCACGCAATGCCGATACCGGAACGATCTCAGCAAAATTCATTAATTTAGTACGTTCTTGAATTAGTGGTAATGCCTGATTTTTATTCTCAAATGTGTCCAATTTATTAATGACCAAGATGACAGGCATTTCGGCATTTTTGAGCTTCTCAAGGACTAATTCATCATTTTGAGTCCATTTGTCAGCGTCTACAACAAATAGTACAAGATTTACATCACGCAAGGCTGAATGAGCTGCACGATTCATCATTTTATTGATAGCACGGACTTCTTTCTTATGCATTCCAGGGGTGTCAACAAATACTGCCTGAGATTTCTCACGCGTATCAATACCCACAATCTTGTGTCGAGTTGTTTGAGGCTTACGAGACGTAATCGAAAGCTTCTGACCCAAAATATGGTTCATTAATGTAGATTTACCTACATTCGGACGACCTACAATTGCTACAAAGCCACTTTTGTAGTCTGAGGGAATTGTAGTACCTTGAGAACTAAAAAATTGATTGATTAAATCATTGCCGCTGTCTTGCGACTCGTGATCAGCATCGATGTGATCGGAATGAGTAGTCATGAAGACTTTTGCTCCAAAAATTTTAAAATTTCCGCCGCTACTGCTTGCTCAGCAAAACGACGACTTGAACCCTCACCCATACATTTTGGCAAGCCTTCAACCATACACTCCACTTTAAAATGTTGGTTTGGTGCATCACCCTGAATATCAACAACCTCATACACTGGGAGAGGTTTTTTACGAGCTTGAAGATACTCTTGTAAACGGGACTTAGGATCTTTCAATTGATCTGTTGGTTCAATATGATCTAAATAAGGTTCATACCATTTCAACACAATTGATTCTAACAACTTTAAATCTTGGCTATCAGTATAAATTGCACCAATAATCGCTTCGACTGTGTCAGCGAGTATCGACTCTCTATGATGACCACCAGATTTTAATTCACCAGTACTGAGTATTAAACTCTGACTAAGTTTCAAATCTGTTGCAATTTTGCCTAACGCTTCTTGTCGAACCAAAGTAGCTCGCATACGCGTCAGACGACCTTCGTTTTCATGTGGATAAGCATGATAAAGGTAATTGGCAATAATCATACCTAACAATGAATCGCCTAGAAACTCTAGGCGTTCATAGTTATGTTTATGGCTAACCGATCGGTGTGTCAATGCAAGTTGAAGTAATTCAATTTTCTTAAACTGATAACCGATGCGACTCAGTAAGCGAGAATCACTTACTTTGAACTGACCTTTGATCAAAACTTTTCTCGAATGTGAGGACTAAATCAATATTAAATAAGAATGGCTTTCTTACTTCATATTTCTTTGTCACTTGTAAACCTTGTTTAGATTTGACAGTCGCAATATCTTTAAACTCAATGTCACGGATATTGTTCATGCTAAATTTCTGCCCCATTGTTGAAGCAAACTGTTGTGGTGTTGTCGCCTTTGAGCTGATTGCAACTTGCTCTTCAATCAATTGATTGATTAGTCGGTCATCCCAATAAGGCTGCCACAATGCTACGAGCACTTTAAGTCCAAATGCCGCAACAATTACCCCTAATAAAATCGCTGTATACGATGCACCACGTTGAGTGTTACGCATTTTTTATTATCCATATATTTGAAGATTACTGAATTTGACCATTACGACTGAATGATGGCAATTTCAAACCAGCTTCTTTATGCATCCATACATAAATTGCTTGTCCTGTTAAATTTGCCTCAGGTACGAATCCCCAGATTCGACTATCAGCACTCTGATCACGGTTGTCACCCATGGCAAAGTAATATCCTTTCGGAACAGTTACTTCCCAGCTTTGACCATTTGTTCTTACAAAGCGATCATTCGCAGTGGCAACATAAGGAAGATCTTGTTTGGTTTGTGCATAATTAAAATGCGCAATAATCGGGTTTTGACCTTCCAAATTACGAACCAAATACTTATGATCACCTAAAGTTTCATAATGATAAATTGAATTTGGCGTGTCTGAAACATCTTTTTCACGATTAAATTCAGTCGATTCCGTTACAACTTTTTCACCATTGATGGTTAATTGATTATTCTCAAAAACGATATGATCACCAGGTAAACCAATAATACGCTTAATATAGCTAATTGATGGGTTTGGTGGATATCTAAATACCGCCACATCACCACGTTCAGGCTCATTGACATTCAACACTTTGGTGTTGCTAATCGGTAAACGAACACCATATTGATATTTGTTCACCAAGATATAATCACCTGTTTCCAATGCCGGAACCATGGATTCAGATGGAATATTATAAGGTTCAAAGAAGAATGAACGCAGCACTAACACAACTGCAAGTACAGGCCAAAAATCATATGCCCATGTAATAATGAAATTTTCATTCCCTTTTCCTTTGGTTGCTCTTTGTTTGAGCACCAATTTATCCAGCAACCACAATCCAAAAAAGATTAGGGTTGCAGGTACGAGAATGAGGTTAAAATCAAAATCCATGGGATATTCCTTGTTGTTATCGCTCTACTTTTAACACAGCTAAGAAAGCTTCTTGTGGGATTTCTACACTACCCACCTGCTTCATACGTTTCTTACCTTCTTTCTGTTTAGCGAGAAGTTTCTTCTTACGTGAAACGTCACCACCATAACATTTTGCCAATACGTTCTTACGCATTGCTTTTACTGTTGAACGCGCGATAATTTGAGCACCAATCGCAGCTTGAATCGCCACATCAAACATTTGACGAGGAATCAAATCTTTCATTTTTTCTACAAGTGCAATACCACGATGACGCGCATCTTGACGGTGACAAATCATTGCCAATGCATCAACTTTTTCACCATTGATCAAGACATCTACTTTTACAAGAGAAGAAGACTCAAAACGGATGAAGTTATAATCTAATGATGCAAAACCACGTGAACATGATTTCAATTTATCAAAGAAATCCATCACGACTTCAGCCATTGGTATCTCAAATGTAATGGCTACTTGGTTTGCCATAAACTTCATATCTTTTTGAACACCACGTCGCTCAACACACAACGTCATTACATTGCCAAGATATTCTTGTGGCACAAGGATATTACATTCTGCGATCGGCTCACGAAGGTCTTCTACAGTAGATCCATCTGGCATTTTTGATGGACTGTCGATATAAACTGTCTCACCACTCTTCATGACAGCTTCGTAAATTACAGTCGGTGCCGATGAAATCAGGTCTAGATCATATTCACGCTCTAAACGCTCTTGAACAATCTCCATGTGCAGCATACCCAAGAAACCGCAACGGAAACCAAATCCTAATGCATCTGAACTTTCAGGTTCAAAGAATAATGCTGAATCGTTAATTTGCAGTTTTTGTAATGCTTCACGGAAAGGTTCAAATTCACTCGAATCAATTGGAAATAAACCAGCATATACCTGTGGTTTAACTTTTTTGAACCCAGGTAAAGTTTCTACTTCCGGCGTTGTAGCAAGTGTAATCGTATCACCAACTGGCGCACCAAAAATATCTTTGATACCAGCAATCACAAAGCCGACTTCACCTGCTTCTAAAATATCAGTTTCTGTATGTTTAGGATTGAAAATACCGACAGAGGTAATGATGTGCGTTTGACCTGTTGATTTCATCAACATTTTATCGCCTTTACGCACACGACCTTGCTTAATACGAACTAAGGATACAACACCTAGATAGTTGTCAAACCATGAGTCAATAATTAAAGCTTGAAGCGGCGCTTCACGGTCACCCGTCGGAGCAGGAATGGTATTCACAAGTGTTTCTAAAACACCTTCGATTCCTAATCCAGTTTTAGCTGAACACGTAGGTGCTTCAGTTGCTTCAATTCCGATAATGTCTTCAATTTCTTGAATAACACGCTCTGGTTCAGCTTGAGGTAAATCAATTTTATTAAGTACTGGAAGAACCTCAAGACCTTGCTCAATAGCTGTATAACAGTTTGCAACTGACTGAGCTTCAACACCCTGAGCTGCGTCAACAACTAAAAGTGCACCTTCACAAGCAGCAAGCGAGCGCGAAACTTCATATGAGAAGTCAACGTGCCCAGGTGTATCAATAAAGTTCAGTTGATATTCTTCGCCATTTGGGTGTGTATAATAAAGCGTCACAGATGCAGCTTTAATGGTAATCCCGCGCTCACGCTCAAGCTCCATTGAGTCTAGAACTTGCGCTTGCATTTCGCGATCTTGCAAACCACCACAGGTCTGAATAAAACGGTCAGCTAAAGTTGACTTCCCGTGATCAATGTGAGCAATGATCGAAAAGTTACGTATATTTTTGATATTTACGGATTTTTTAGCTTGCGCCATGGGTTACCTTGAACAATAAATTGCGCTATGCATGAAATAAAAACTACATAGCAAAAGCTGTTTAACAAATTGCGGACGATTATAGCAGATGGATTTTTCAAAGTATTCATAATAATGAACACCATGTGGTGAAATATTTAATTCGTCCGACTCAAGCAATTCTTTAGTTAGCGGGTAAAGAATAATCTTGAGTGAAATCCAAAGGATTTAATACCTCAGAAATAGGCTGATAAGCTTGAGTAAATGTTGGCGATAATCGTTTAGGTCTGCCTGTCGCAATCTCTACACAGGCCCATTTGGTATTTCCCACAAATAATAATGATTGGTCTGAAGGTCTAAAAAAAGCGTACTGACGGAATGAATACATCGCATTCAAATCATTAAGCCAAGTTCTTAAAATAATTTCATCATTTTCAAAACACGCCTTTCTGTAATTCATGTGATGCTCAACAGCAACCATGGCATGTTTGAGTTCTAGATATTGCTCAACCCCCAAACCCAGTTGTTCAATATGTGCTGTTGCAACATCTTGCATCCATTTTACATACACCACATTATTCACATGACCTAAAATATCAATGTCTTGTGCTGTTGCTTTTATTTTAAGGTCAAAGATTGTACTCACTGTATTCCCTTGTATTGCGTATTCATCATCAACATTCGAAAAGAGTTTAATATAATTTTAGGGTTAAATATAAAAGACCTTGCTATCGCAAGGCCCTTTATTCAATTCATGTTTACTTGATTCTTAATCCGATCATGGCATTTCGCCCTTCACGGATGATACCCACTCGTGCAACGGTATTGGTTTTAAGATTAGCCACCGCTTCCACAAAATCTTGTGTTGTACTTACATTCTTACCATTAATCGAGGTTATCACATCACCAGCCATAATTCGAGATTGTGCCGCCAAACCTCCGCGTACAACCTCTTGAATGTAGACACCACCTTTAACACCAAGACGTGTTTTTTCAACAGGTGCAAGTTCGCGAATCGCAACACCTAGTGTAGGTCCGCGTTTTTTGGCTTCACTTACATTTTGCGCTTGTGCTGGTGTTTCATCTGGTGCTGATGCAAGTGTTGCTGAAATCGTACGTACACGTTCATCGCGTAAGATTTCTAGCTGAATTTTTTGATTTGGCTGTGTTCTATTTAAGTAATTTAGTAGCTCACTCGTTCTTGAAATTGCAGTTCCGTTGTATTTCAAAATAATATCATTTTGCTTTAAACCAGCGCGCTCTGCTGGGGAGTTTGGCGCGATTTCTGTAATTAAAGCACCTTCAGGTTTTGGTAGTTTATAAGCTTCTGCGAGGTTACGATCAATCTCTTGTAAATGAATACCAAGATATGAGCGAGTAACTTTACCAGTTTTCTTTAATTGATCCGCCACATCCATCGCTACATCGATTGGAATGGAGAATGACAATCCCATATATCCGCCAGTACCACTGAAAATACGAGAATTCACACCAATCACTTGACCTTGTTGATTAAACAATGGTCCCCCAGAGTTACCAGGGTTTAATGCGACATCGGTTTGAATAAACGGAACTGATGTTTCACCCAACATATTTCTTGATTTGGCACTGACAATCCCTGCAGAGGCCGAGTATTCAAAACCAAACGGTGAGCCAATGGCGAGAACAGGTTCCCCAACTCTTAATTGGTCGATATTCCCAGTCGAAAGTGCTGGGTAGTTCGTACCTTCAACTTTCAGTAATGCCACATCAGTACGTTCATCACTACCAATAACTTTGGCATCAATCTCGCGACGATCATTTAACATGATGGTGATTTGTGAAGCATTTTCTACAACATGATGGTTGGTAATCAGGTAACCATCACGGCTAATAAAAAATGCACTTCCAAAACCCGTTTTCTCTTGAGGAGCTTGGCGCTGCGGAATAATAATTTGATTGCCGAAGAATCGTTTCAGTAGTTCAGGTACTTGTTGTTGAAGAATTTCTTCTTGTGTCATTTTCTTAACAACATTCACGCTGACGACACCCGGACTTACTCGCTCTACAAGATTTGAAAAGTCAACAGTAGCCGCCGCTTGAGTTTGCACTGCCGCAGTAAAGACTGCAGCAAAAAGTCCTGATGCTATAACGCGATTTTTCATGTTAAGTGAACTCTCATTTATGATTCTTGGATAAAATAATTTTTAGCACAATCAAAATTCTCTGTGCGTAAATAAATGTTTCTATATTAATAGAAAACAATACTTTACTTAAAATATGATTAAAAACTATTAGTTCAAGTGCATAAAAAAAAATTTGATCAATCAAACTCTTGAATTTTGCTTTGAAAAAGAGCCATATTAACGCACTTTTAAAATTCAGTTTGCGAATGGAAATGCCGAAAAATACAAGTGCGCATCAATTTGATGTGATTATTGTGGGCAGTGGCGGTGCGGGTTTAAGTCTAGCACTCTCATTACCTGATCATTTTAATATCGCAGTGTTAGCAAAATCTCATTTGAAAGATGCCAGCACGTATTATGCACAAGGAGGCGTTGCAGCTGTTCTTGATGAGGCTGATTCTATTCAACAACATATTGATGACACGCTCATTGCAGGTGCTTATCTCTGTGAAAAACAAGCTGTTCAACACACGGTTGAAGGAGGAAAACCCTCTGTTGATTTTTTACTGAAACAAGGTGTTAAATTCACACTAGATGATGAAGATAACTTGCATCTCACACGTGAAGGTGGGCATTCTCAGCGCCGCATTATTCATTCCGCAGATGCAACAGGGAAAGCAATTTCAACCACTTTAGTTGAACGGGCACAAGAAAAAAACAATATTCACATCTTTGAAAATTACATTGCGATTGACCTCATTACAGCGCATAAGCTGGGGCATTTGAATCAGGAAAATCGTGCTTTAGGCTTATATGCTTTAGATGAGCAAACCGAGCAAGTGCATACTTTCTTAGCACCATTTACTGCACTGGCATGTGGCGGTGCCATGAAAGCATATTTATATACCTCTAACCCTGATATCGCTACAGGCGATGGTATTGCAATGGCATATCGTGCTGGATGCCGCGTCGCCAATATGGAATTTAATCAATTCCACCCAACCTGTTTATATCATCCTCAAGCACGTTCCTTCTTAATTACTGAAGCAATGCGTGGTGAAGGCGCTTATCTTCGTTTACCTGATGGCGAACGCTTCATGCTTCGTTTCGATGAACGTGCAGAGTTAGCACCACGTGATATTGTAGCTCGAGCTATCGACTACGAAATTAAACGATTGGGTATACGACATGTATGGCTAGATATTACCCACAAATCTCCTGAGTTTATTAAAGAGCACTTCCCTACGTTGTATGCTCGCCTACTCGAGCTGGGTATTGATATCACCAAAGATATGATCCCAGTTGTGCCAGCAGCGCACTACACCTGTGGTGGTGTAGTCGTCGATGAACATAGTCAAACGGACATTCAAGGTCTATATGCGATTGGTGAGACGTCTTATACGGGTTTACACGGTGCCAACCGTATGGCAAGTAACTCACTTTTAGAATGTTTTGTATATGGCATGAGTGCAGCAAAGCATATTCAAGATCAACATCAAAATATTATAGATCACTATGAAGTCCCTGAATGGGATGCTTCTCAAGTCATGAATCCTGATGAAGACGTTGTCATTTTGCAAAACTGGGATGAGTTACGTCAGACCATGTGGAACTATGTAGGTATTGTACGAACGACCAAACGTTTAGAACGTGCATTACATCGCGTTGAAATGCTGAAACATGAAATCACCGAATATTATCAAGATTATCATGTCAGTAAAAATCTAATTGAGCTTCGTAACCTTGTACTCGTTTCTGAGATGATTATTCGTTGTGCGATGCAAAGAAAAGAATCACGCGGATTACATTACACTTTGGACTATCCTGAGCCTTCGCAAGAATTACGAAAAACCGTACTCACCCCACCAAATTTTGAAGTGGAAACACCTTTAGTTGAGGTTTAAGTTCAAAATAAAAAAGCGAGTTCATACTCGCTTTTTTATGCCCTTTTGGGAGGAATTGAGTAAGTCCCAGTAACGTGCGCTATCGGCTCATCGTCCCCAACAGAGTACAAGTAAACCTCTCCGACAACTAGAGCTTTGCCAACTTTCATTAATTTACAAACACCCTTGATGTCACAACCACCTTTGGGTTTTCTAAGAAAGTTTATATTCATATTGGTTGTCACTGTAAGACCTACAATACCAATTTCTCCCAGTATTGCGATATACAACCCATAATCGGCAGCTGTCATCATGGTCGGACCTGAAACTGTCCCTCCAGGTCTTAAATCATTTTCATCAACATGATAAATGACTGTAGCACCACGTGGCTCTACTGACACTATTTCACATTTTTGGAGACTTTGTGGAAATTCGGTTTGTAGGAATTTGAATATTTCTTCTTTATTACTGATCATATTGAGTCTAATCGTTTTTCCATAAACAATGACTCAATATAAATCATATTTGCTTTTTTAATTAGCACTTATGCTCAGCTTTCCATGAACTAATTCGTTCAATTGCATCATTAAATACTTGCTCAGGACTTCGTGTTGCATCAATACGCTTAACACGATTGGGTTCTAACTGATGTAATTCAGCAAATCCTGCGCGTACTTTTTCAAAAAAAGCTGCTTTTTCTTGTTCAAACCGATCCAATGCTCCACGCGCACGCGCTCGTTGCATTCCGAGTTCAGTCGGAGCATCCAACCAAAATGTCAGGTCAGGCATTTTTAGAACAAAGTTTTGGTTTAAAAGCGCTAATTTTTCACGGCTTAACCCACGACCTGCACACTGATACGCGAAACTGCTATCACAAAAACGGTCGCATAACACGATCGAACTATTTTCAAGTGCAGGCATTATAACTTGTTGCAGATGTTGCGCTCGAGCTGCGTACATTAATAATAGTTCAGTATCATTACTCATTCTTTCTTCATGATTTACTGTCAGAAGTACGGAACGAATTTGCTCAGCGAGCGGAGTACCACCTGGTTCACGAGTTAGAACAACTTGCTTTGATTGCTCAAGGAAGTAGTCACGAATTTTATGAATCAATGTCGTTTTACCAACACCTTCTGTGCCTTCAAAGCTAATAAACACGTCTATTTTACCCCTTACTTTTTAGATCGAATCACAGCAAGATATTCTTGAACAGCGCGATTATGGTCATCTAGATTGGTACTGAATTTGTGACCTCCATTTCCAGTCGCCACAAAATAAATATAGTCAGAATGATCTGGATGCATTGCCGCTTCGATCGCTTTATCACTTGGTAATGCGATCGGTGTTGGTGGCAATCCGTAATTCGTATAAGTGTTATATGGTGTTGGCGTTCTTAAATCTTTACGGGTAATGTTACCCGTATATTGATCACCCATACCGTAAATCACGGTTGGATCAGTTTGTAAACGCATACCAATTTTTAATCGACGAACGAATACGCCCGAGACTTTATCTAACTCATGATCAACATTGGTTTCTTTCTCAATGATTGATGCCATGATGAGCGCTTCATATTTATTTTTATACGGCAAATCAGAAGCTCGATTTTCCCAGGCTTTATCTAGCGCCTTCATCTGGTGTTGATACAAATCGGTTAAAATTTTACGATCTGTTTCACCCTTTGCAAAAAAATAAGTATTTGGCGCAAACAATCCTTCTGGATGTGAAAATGAAATATTCAATTCCTTTAATATTTCTGCATCGCTCAAATGAACCAGCTCTTTCGTCACCAATTCATCATTCTTAAGTGCATTTTTTAACTGCTTAAATGTTGTACCCTCAATGACCAAAATTCGATTCAGTTGTGCATTTTCAGAATTAGAAATCATGTCTAGAACTTGACGGACACTCATTCCCTCTTTAACTTCATAAACTCCAGCTTTCATGCTGTCATGAATCATCAATCGTTGATAAATCTTTAAAATAATGGGAAATGAAACTTGTTTATTTTGAGCTAAACGATCAATAAATTGTGAGTAAGTATCACCATGATTAATCGCGAGCATTTGCTTTTTACCCTCTACAGGATAATCCTTCCATAGACTTGTAGATAGAATCATGGTTGCAAGCAACATTAGGCCTGCAATAATGAGTAAAAGCGCTTTAGGTTTAAAGGATGTCTTGCTGTTCTTTTTCTTTGTTGATTTCTGAGGAGAGGACATAAGCTTTAAATCTGATTAAGTTGAAGGTGGTGAAAAAGATCAATACACGCTTGTGTATCTAATCGACGATCATCAAGGCAAGAGGCGATTTTCATTGGGTGGAGCGCATTACAATAAAATACACTTTGAATGTGAGGAAGCTCATTCAAATCAATTACTCTTTTTTGGAACGTTATACCATAATGATTCATGCGCTCCAAAATTTCAGCACGCATCACCCCATGAACGCCATTATAACGAAGTTCAGGGCAAATCCACGTATCATTCAATCGTATAAAGCAGTTGCTGCTGATTCCTTCAACAATATAGCCTTGCACATCTGTAACTAAGGCTTCTTGAAAACCCTTCTCATCAGCTTCCTGCTTTAGTAACACTTGTTCTAACCGATTCAGTGATTTAATTCCCACCAATTGTGGCATGGTTAAACCCATGGCTCGCTCAAGTAAACCACTCACAATGACTTCATAGTGATGATCAGTCACGTTTTGCGGATAATAATACAACCAAAGATCTGCTGAATGATGAGGTAAACTGTATCCTCGTTGCCCCTCGCCACGACTCAGTACAATTTTAATGGTCCCGTTTAATTGATCATACTTTTGCTGTAAATACTGGATAGACTCAGAAATATAGTCAAGATTAGCTTGAAGTGACAATCGCTCAATGGCGGTATTCAATCTTTTTAAATGACGTTCAAATAATTCAATTTTATTATTTCGAATTCTCGCCGTGGTAAAACAGCCATCTCCATAATGGAAGCCTCGATCAAAAATAGATATTGCATCCATTGGCTTGGCATTTTTTAAACAGATCATTTCAAGCAACCTCATTCCGTTCTCATAGTGTAAAAAGTCACTCACAAAATGAATAGCTGTTTTGATCATAACTTTTTCATTTCTTCTTATTTTTTTATTTTAAAAAATTTCCCTATGCTCAAATCATCAAAAAACGACAAACACATAGGAATAATGATGCGTTCTTTTAAAATTGGGGTCATTACAGCTTTACTTTCAGTCACTTCTGTTTCTACACTCGCAAAAGATTTTTTAAATGTTTCATATGATCCAACTCGCGAACTTTATGACAACTTTAATAAAGAGTTTGGAGCATATTGGAAAAAGCAGACTGGTCAAGATTTGAATTTTAAACAATCTCATGGTGGATCTGGTAAACAAGCGCGTGCGGTCATTGATGGCCTAGATGGAGACGTCGTGACTCTCGCACTCGCAGCAGATATTCATGCGATTGCTGAAAAAACCAATTTATTACCAAAAGACTGGCAGAAAAAATTTCCACAGAACTCTACACCCTATACCTCAACCATCGTGTTTTTAGTCAAAAAAGGCAATCCCAAAGGGATCAAAGACTGGGGAGACTTGATTAAAAATGATGTTGGAATTATTACGCCAAACCCTAAGACATCAGGTGGTGCGCGTTGGAATTACTTAGCAGCATGGGCTTGGGCAAAACACCAACCCGGCGGTAACGATGCTAAAGCACAAGAATTTGTACGAAAAATTTATAAAAATACTAAAGTGCTAGACTCTGGTGCACGTGGTGCAACAACAACTTTTGCAGAGCGTGGCATTGGAGATGTACTCCTGGCTTGGGAGAATGAAGCACATTTAGCTCTTCGTGAACAACCTGGAAAATTTGAAATCATTACACCAACACTTTCCATTCTTGCTGAGCCCCCTGTAGCAATTGTTGAGAAAAATGCGCAAAAAGATGGCAACCTCAATGTAGCAAAAGCCTATTTGAATTATCTGTATTCTCCAGCTGGTCAAACCATTGCTGCCAAAAACTTTTATCGACCACGAAATGCAACGGTACTTTCAAAATATCAATCCGTGTTTAAACCTTTAAAATTAGTCACGATTGATAAAGAGTTTGGAGGTTGGACAAAAGTCCAAAAACAACATTTTGATAATGGCGGGATATTCGATCAAATTGTCAAAGCAAACAGTAATAAATAAATTAAGATTTAAGCATTAACTTATCGCTTGCCGATCATATTCATGATCGGCATTTTTTTAACAACACACATAAATCTTTTTTTTTCATATAAAATTCATTTTTTATTATTTTTTATGCATAAAGATTAGATTTATTCTAGCGCCATGTAACAGAATATTTTCTTTTGAGGTTGCCATGCGCTTTTCAGCTAAATTAAAACTTGGGGTTCTCGCAGCTTTTGTTTCAGCTGCTTCGCTTAGCGCTTCCGCTAAAGATTTATTAAACGTCTCTTACGATCCTACTCGTGAATTCTACGTAGAAGTAAATAAAGAATTTGGTGCGTATTGGAAATCTCGGACTGGGCAAAACGTCAACTTTCGTCAGTCACATGGCGGTTCAGGTAAACAAGCGCGTGCAGTCATTGATGGTTTAAATGCAGATGTCGTGACTCTCGCACTGGCAGCTGACATTGATGCGATTGCTGAAAAAACCAATTTATTACCAAAAGACTGGCAGAAAAAATTCCCACAGAACTCTACACCCTATACCTCAACCATCGTGTTTTTAGTCAAAAAAGGCAATCCAAAAAATATTAAAGACTGGGGTGATTTAGTAAAACCGGGTGTGGACATTATTACACCAAACCCTAAGACGTCAGGTGGCGCACGTTGGAATTATTTAGCGGCTTGGGCATGGGCCAAACACCAACCAGGTGGAAATGACGCCAAAGCACAACAATTTGTTCAGCAAATTTATAAACAAACTAAGGTCTTAGATTCAGGTGCTCGTGGCTCAACTACAACTTTTGCTGAACGCGGTATTGGCGATGTTTTGCTTGCTTGGGAAAATGAAGCTCATTTAGCACTGCGTGAACAACCCGGTAAATTTGAAATCGTGACGCCATCACTTTCTATACTTGCTGAACCACCTGTAGCAATCGTTGAAAAAAATGCAGAAAAATCAGGCAATAAATATTTGGCGCAAGGTTATTTGAATTTCCTTTACTCGCCTAAAGGACAACATATTGCCGCAAAGAATTTCTATCGTCCGCGTAATCAAACTGTATTAAAACAATATTCATCAACATTTAAGCCACTGAAATTGGTCACAATTGATCAAGAGTTTGGTGGCTGGGCGAAAGTACAAAAAGCTCATTTTGAGAATAATGGTATTTTTGACCAAATTACTAAAGCCAATAACACAAAAAAATAATCAGTGGAGCATGACATGATACATACACTCATTGTACCCGGCGTCGGCGGAAGTGATGAAAATCATTGGCAATCATGGTTGCAACGTCAAGTCATGCCATGCTCACGTGTTCAACAAGATGATTGGAACTTTCCCCTACTTTCAGATTGGATCAATCGTTTTGTAGAAAAAATTTCGCAGATTGATGCACCCATCCAGATTGTTGCACATAGTTTTGGCTGTTTAACGTCTGTCGCTGCTCTGCATCAGCATCCTGAAATAGCACAGAAAGTTAAACAACTGGTTTTAGTTGCACCAGCCAATCCAAGTCGTTTTGGTGAAAATGGTTTTGCTCGTTTGAGTTTGACTGATTATAGTTTTTACTTTCATCAAATTAAGATTAGCGTTCCCACAAAAATGCTCATCAGTGAAAATGATCCGTGGTTAGGTTTTGAGGATGCAAAAAAATTAGCAAAATCATGGGGTGTAAAACCGATTAACTTAGGTCAAGTCGGTCATATTAATGTTGATTCAGGATTTGGACCATTTCCAGAGATCTTCGATTTTTTGATTCATGAAAAGCTGTCGAACTATATCAATAGTATTGATAATGGCAAGTTGTATTACAAATTTGCAATTTAAAGTTCGCCACTTATTCTTGATAAATTTTTCAATTCAATTGCTTATTGATTACGGTAAGCTTTTTCTCTCATTTGAGGAGTAGTCATGTCGCAGCGATCCCGAGTGCTGCCAGGATTTGGTCTATCTCTAGGCTTTACCCTAGCGTATTTATCTTTAATTGTGCTCATACCCTTGTCGGCTGTTTTTATTAAGTCTTTAGGTATTGGCTGGGAAGGTTTATGGGAGATTTTAAGTTCTGAGCGTATCTTAAAATCATTACAACTAAGTTTCAGTGCTGCACTCATTGCTGCCTTCATTAATGTTGTATTTGGCTTATTACTCGCTTGGTGTCTCGTGCGCTATAGTTTCCCTGGTAAAAGAATTGTTGATGCATTGGTTGATTTACCCTTTGCGTTACCAACAGCTGTTGCTGGGATTGCATTAACATCTTTATATGCTCCGACAGGCTGGATTGGTCAATATCTTGAACCCTTAGGAATTAAAGTTGCTTATAGTCCTATTGGGATTACATTAGCCCTGATATTTATTGGCTTACCTTTTGTGGTTCGTACAGTACAACCTGTACTAAGTGACTTAGAGACTGAACTTGAAGAAGCAGCGTCAGCATTGGGTGCAAATCGACTACAAATTGTAACCAAAGTGATTTTACCGATTCTTTTCCCTGCATTAATCACAGGATTTGCTCTCGCATTTGCCCGTGGCGTGGGTGAATATGGTTCGGTCATCTTTATCGCAGGTAACCAACCCTTCGAAACTGAAATTGCGCCATTAATGATTATTTCTCGATTGGAAGAATATGACTATGCAGGTGCAACAACGATCGCCGTTGTCATGCTCCTTATTTCATTCGCTATCTTGTTCTTGATTAACTTGTTACAAGCATGGGCGAGTCGTCGTACAGGGAGAACTGCACAATGAGTTTGAATACAAATAGCAATGCTTTAGCGGAAAAATTGCAATCTCGTGATGCGACGCGTGAACCGACTTGGGTTCGTTATACACTCATTGTCATTGCCATGATTTTCTTCCTCAGTTGCTTAATCCTGCCTTTGATTTTAGTTTTTGTTGAAGCATTCAAACAGGGTATCGGCGTTTATGCGCAAGCTTTAGTTCATCCAGACACGTTGTCGGCTGTAAAGCTCACCTTACTAACAGCTGCAATTGCTGTACCGCTCAACGTAGTATTTGGTGTGGCGGCGGCTTGGTCTGTTGCGAAATTTAATTTCCGTGGTAAATCCATATTGACCACGATTATCGATATGCCTTTCTCAGTATCACCTGTAATCGCAGGTTTGATGTTGGTATTGATGTTTGGTACGCAAGGTTGGTTCGGTGGATGGCTGATGGATAACGACATTAAGATTCTATATGCCGTTCCAGCAATTGTACTAGCAACCATCTTTATTACAGTTCCTTTTGTGGCGCGTGAGCTCATCCCACTGATGGAAGCTCAAGGTACAGAAGAAGAGGAAGCGGCAATCGTTTTAGGTGCTTCAGGCTGGCAAACTTTTTGGAAAATCACGATTCCAAATATTAAATGGGGCTTGATATACGGGGTTATTCTTTGTAACGCACGTGCAATGGGTGAATTCGGGGCGGTCTCTGTAGTATCGGGTCATATTCGTGGAGAGACCAATACATTGCCACTGCATGTAGAGATTCTCTACAACGAATATACCTTTAGTGCAGCATTTGCTGTTTCATCCCTCTTGGCTTTATTGGCGATTGTGACATTGATTCTTAAAACATGGGTCGAAATTCGCCAAGAGAAATTAAGCAAACGTAATGAAGATTCTACAGTTTAAAGGAAGTGTCCGATGAGTATTCAAGTTAAAAATATTGAAAAACACTTTGGTGCTTTCCATGCACTAAACAATATCTCCCTAGATTTTCCTGATGGTCAACTCGTTGCATTGTTAGGACCTTCAGGCTGCGGTAAAACGACTTTACTTCGCATTATTGCTGGTCTTGAATCTGCTGACAGCGGTCAAGTGATCCTTGAAGGTCAAGACTCAACGAATGTTCATGTTCGTGAACGTCAAGTCGGCTTCGTATTCCAACACTATGCTTTATTCCGTCATATGACAGTATTTGACAATATTGCTTTTGGTTTACGTGTTCGTCCACGTTCAACACGCCCTTCAGAATCTGAAATAAAAAAACGGGTTACACGACTACTGGATTTAGTACAATTAGGCTTCTTATCAGATCGTTATCCAGCACAATTGTCTGGTGGACAGCGTCAACGTATTGCACTTGCACGTGCGCTTGCAGTTGAACCTCGTGTACTACTTCTAGATGAGCCATTTGGCGCACTTGATGCTAAAGTTCGTAAAGAGTTACGTCGCTGGCTGAGAACTTTACACGATGAACTTCACATCACCTCGATTTTTGTAACTCACGATCAAGAAGAAGCGCTTGAAGTTGCAGATCAAATCATTGTAATGAATAAAGGCAATGTTGAACAAATTGGCTCACCTCGTGAAGTTTATGAAAAACCAGCAACGCCTTTTGTATTTGACTTCTTAGGTCAAGCGAATAAGTTCGAAGGTCATAATCAAGCGGGAATCGTACAGATCGGAAATGATCGCATTCAACTGCCTTTAGCTAAAGATGCACCTGAAGGTAAAGTGATTGCCTTCATTCGACCAGATGAGTTCCAAATTCATGCTCAACCTACAGACAATGCAATTCAAGCAACGTTCTTACGTGAAGTTTGGATTGCAGGAAAAGTGGTTGCCGAACTTCAAGGTCAAGATGGCAATCTCATCGAAATTCTACTCACTCCAGATGAAGCTAAACTGCATCAATTCCGCCCAAATCAATCGGTTTGGTTAACGACTAATACATTGCACTTATTTGCACAAGAAAACGCATAAAAATGTGTAGATGGGGCTTTTATATAGCCCCATCATTTTAAAGGTAACAAAGACTATGAACTTTCAACAATTAAGAATTATTCGAGAAACCGTCAGACAAAATTTTAACTTAACGGAAGCTTCCGCTGCCCTTTACACGTCTCAATCAGGTGTAAGTAAACATATTAAAGATTTAGAAGATGAATTAGGTGTTCAACTATTTATCCGAAAAGGTAAACGCTTATTAGGGTTAACTGAACCTGGTCAAGCTTTGCTCGGTATCGTAGAGCGCATGCTGGTCGATGCAGACAATATTAAAAGATTAGCCGATGATTTTAATCGTGTAGATGAAGGTACATTAACCATCGCAACCACTCATACTCAAGCGCGATATGTATTACCACCAATTGTAAATTCATTCAAAAAATTATTTCCGAAAGTTCATTTGATTTTGCAACAAGCAAGCCCAACCGAAATCACTGAAATGTTACTTTTAGGCGATGCTGATATTGGTATTGCTACTGAGAATCTGACTACTGAAGAAAACTTAGCAAGTGTTCCTTTTTATAACTGGAAACACAGTATTATTACGCCTCAAGGTCATCCACTTACTCAAATAGCATCACGAGAGATTAGCTTAGAACATTTGGCAGAGTATCCTATTATTACCTATCACGGTGGTTTTACGGGACGTTCAAAGATTGATAAAGCCTTTGAAGACTCAGGACTTGATGTTGATTTAGTGATGTCTGCGCTTGATGCTGATGTAATCAAAACTTATGTTGAATTAGGTATGGGTGTCGGGATTGTCAACGATGTTGCCTACGATGCAGAACGAGATCATCGCTTAAAACAAATTGATACTGATTTATTTGGGGTAAATACCACTTGGATTGCTGTTCGTAAAGGTCATTTATTACGTGGATACGGTTACGAGTTTATTTCGCTATGTGCACCTAGTGCTGATATCAAAGCGTTAAAACGAGTAGCTTATCCTGAGGATTAATGAAGCCGCAAATAATAAAGGCGCCTATAGCGCCTTTATTATTTACATTAACTTGCGTAAAAAAACGAGCCGAAGCTCGTTTTTTTAATAGGATCTTACCAGTGGAAGCTCACACCCACTTTACCAACTGGAAGCCACTCATATTTGTCGTCGTTACGGATTTTATTTTCTTCAGCTAAAATAGATTGCTCGATTGTTGGAGCACCATCAGCACCTGTCAAATTACCATACGAGGTTAAGTTAACAGATGGATTACCAGTATAGAAGGCACCAACTTCTCCAAACACACCGAAGTTTTTGTTGATTTTAGGAGCGAAACCAAAACCTACATATGGAGCAATTTCATTATCATAAGATAATTTACCATTCACACCACCGTTACCAACGTAAGCAACATTGTTAACCTCGATTGAGCCCTGTGCATTTTTATTACGTTTATCTAGATCATATTTTGTATCAACATAACCCACACCCGCTGCCATATATAAGCCTTGAGCCCATGGATTTTCGCTCGCACCCCAAGGACGAATTTCAGCGTTTAAATAAGCTACATTATTATCCATTTCAGCATCATACTTAGTACCGTTGATTGATAAATCATCAGACCAAGAGATATCACCACCGTTGTAACCTAAAGCAAGACCAACGTATGGGTTAGCAGTCCAAAGTAATGCACCACCGTAACCAGTTGTACCAACTTCAGCACGAACACCGGTAGGGATTAATTGATTAGCTTCAAATACATTACCTGTACGTACTACTTGAGTGTCCGCCATAGCGAAGCCTGAAACAGATAATGCTGTTGTAACAGCAAGTAATTTTAACACTTTCATTTTTTTCTCCTCAAAGAAATGAGTTGTTCTTTAATCATTAATGTGTTCGACTCGGAAGCATCTTAATGGAGATTTCAAAGCTGGTTAATATTCAAATTGATGCTTTTTTGTTATTTTTTGATACAATTTTGATTTAGTTGTTGTTTTATAAATAATTTGCACTTAAGTCTTTTATTAACTTTTATTAACATACTTATAAAGAATAGTCATTATTGTCGGACATTTTTTCAGGATTAATTGTAATTTTTATAATCAATTTAGTGTAAAATCTTGGAAATTTTTTTTGGAAGAGAAGATTATGTCTCAGCTTTCGTCAATCATCGAACAAGCGTTTGAAGATCGTGCAAACTTCACAGCTACAGATTGCCCTGCTGAAATTCGCCAAGCAGTCGAGGAAGCAATTGCTGGCTTAGATAATGGTTCATTACGTGTTGCTGAAAAGATTAATGGTGAATGGGTTGTTCATCAATGGTTAAAAAAAGCTGTTCTATTGTCATTCAAACTCAATGATAATAAACCAATCGAATCATGCGATCTCCAATTCTATGACAAAGTAGACACTAAATTTACAGGTTGGACTGAAGAGCAATTTAAAGCAGCTGGTGTACGTGTTGTACCGCCTGCAGTTGCACGCAAAGGTTCTTACCAAGCTAAGAATGTTGTGCTTATGCCATCTTATGTCAATATTGGAGCTTATGTTGACGAAGGTACAATGGTTGATACATGGGCGACTGTAGGTTCATGTGCGCAAATTGGTAAAAATGTTCACCTTTCTGGTGGGGTTGGGATTGGCGGTGTACTCGAACCTCTTCAAGCGAACCCTACGATCATTGAAGATAATTGTTTTATCGGTGCACGTTCTGAAATCGTTGAAGGTGTAATCGTTGAAGAAGGCTCAGTGATTTCAATGGGTGTTTACATTGGTCAATCAACTAAGATTTATGACCGTGAAACAGGTGAAATTCACTACGGTCGTGTTCCAGCTGGTTCAGTGGTAGTTTCTGGTAGCCTTCCTTCTAAATGCGGTAAATACAGCTTGTATGCTGCAATTATCGTGAAAAAAGTCGATGCTCAGACTCGTGCTAAAACAAGTTTGAACGACTTATTACGCGCTGACTAATTTTTTTATACTTTATAGTATTTGGAGTTACACTCCCCATCTCTACGGTTAGTAATAATCGTAGAGATTTTTCTTTTATATAATCTCTATTTTAGTTTGGTTTTGTCGATATGAGTAATTTGCGATCTTCCGCTATTCCTGTTTCTGATCCGTCTGCGGGGTTACGTATTACGGAGATCTTCTATTCATTACAAGGTGAAGCCAACACTTCAGGCTTACCTACAGTGTTTATACGCTTAACAGGTTGTCCGCTGCGTTGTACTTATTGTGATACCACCTATTCTTTTGAAGGCGGTGAACGACACTCTTTAGAGGATATTATCCAGACCACGCTTGATTTTAAGACACCTTATATTTGTGTTACTGGTGGTGAACCATTAGCCCAACCCAATGCGTTACCACTCATGGAGCGTCTAGCAGATTTAGGCTGTGAAGTTTCCCTTGAAACGAGTGGAGCGCTAGATGTTTCAAAAGTGGATCGTAGAGTTTCCAAAGTCCTAGATTTAAAGACACCGACTTCAGGTGAAGACTCACGTAATTTAATGAGTAATTTAGACCATTTAACTCAACATGATCAGATTAAATTTGTCATATGCAATCGTGAAGATTATGAATGGTCTAAACAACAAGTGAATCAATATGAATTGCACAAGCGTGTAAGTACCGTTTGGTTCTCACCTGCGTTTGCTGTTGAAAAAGGTGCTGCAAAGTTACCGCAACTTGCGCGTGATTTAGCACAATGGATCTTAGAGGATCACTTACCAGTTCGTTTCCAGCTTCAATTACATAAGTTGCTCTGGAATGACGAAACAGGTCGTTAAAATGTAACAAATAGCTCAAATTAAAAACAGTACAGCACTTTTTGTGCTGTTTTTTAAGAGAAAATGATCTTTTAGTGCGCTGACACTTTAATGGTCGTGCCATTTAAATTAATCCCTTTCATTGAAATATCCCCAATTTTATTATTTATTGATGATGCATCTCCAACGCCTACTCCCCATAACATTGCATTAAAGCCATTTTGATCTCCAAGACGATTTATTTTGAGTTCCAGTCCATCTGTACGTATCGAACCTGCAACATCGAAATCAAGATTATTGATGCCGAAACGCCCTGGTTGAGTATTTTTTAAATTAATAAATTCTATTCCGAATGCGCCACCACCATCATGATCGTGGACTTTGAAGCCCTCTAAACGTAAGCCGTCTTTAAATATTCCATTCAGTTTTAAAAGACTGCCTTGAGGTGCTGAACCGAGCTGAATATTGGTAGAGAGATTGGATACATAAAATTTCATATTATCCATTATTTTAACGGGGTCACTATAGCCTCGTCCTGTTGGACTAACTTGACCCGATTTACCAACCCAAATATCACCGGTATTAATAATAATATCTTCAGGAACAAATACACCTAAATTCAGAAAAGGGCCTGTAGTACTACTCCCTCCTTGAGCATCGATTTTTAAGGTAATACTAATATCTGCCGAACCAGAAGAAAGTGATAATGGATTCTTACTACGTCCATTCGCTGTACCGAAAATTAAGGCACCTGCTTTTGTGTTTCCTTCGTTGTAATGTGGCCCGAATCCACTGTTATCGTGCCAAATCAAATCAGCTTGAATGGGTCCACCTGGTAAAAGGCTAATCGTAATACCATCTTGTGCTGCATATGTTGACAATTCTTGATCTGAAAGCTCCTCAAATGCAAAAGAATTTGTACTGATCAACGCAGCAGTGGTTAAAATTAAAGTATTAATTTGATTCATTTTCATTCCGTAAAAATTATTTTTGTAAGTTTTAATCAAGTGTTTGTTAAATTATATTTAATATTTAAACAAAAACAACAACTGTTTAAACTTTATTCGACTTAAAAGAGAGTTTTATCTCATCTTCTAAAACGAACATTTCGCGTTCTTTATAATGCTCTCATATATTTTTAGACTTCAACAGATCTATTTATACGAAAAATTTATACCCCATTATTCTTTATATAATCAGTTATAATTCATTTTTTATTCACTTTAATTTTTTGGAGTTCTCCTATGCGCCCTCGTGCCATTGTATTGTTATCAGGTGGTTTAGACTCAACGACTTGCTTGGCTTGGGCGCAAGCACGCTATGAATGTATCGCTTTAAGTTTTATGTATGGTCAACGCTCAACAACTGAATTGGATGCTGCACGTAAACTGACACAACAAGCAGGCGTTGAACATCGCGTGATTAATATAGATTTGGGTAATTTAGGTGGTTCTGCATTAACTGATCATTCCATTGATGTTCCTGATCAAGAACAAGAAGGGATCCCTGTCACTTATGTTCCAGCACGTAATACGATTTTCCTGTCTTATGCACTTGCAGCAGCAGAAGTGTTTGACGCAGAAGCCATCGTAATTGGAATTAATGCGGTAGATTATTCGGGTTATCCAGATTGTCGACCAGAATTTATTGAAGCATTTGCCAATATGGCAAGATTAGCGACAAAAGTAGGTGTGGAAGGAAAACCTCTTAAATTTGAAACACCTTTACTACAATTATCCAAAGCAAATATTATTCGCTTAGGCATCGAACATGGCGTAGACTACAGTCAAACGGTGTCATGCTATCAAGCAGATGACCAAGGACGAGCTTGTGGAAAATGCGACAGCTGTCGTTTGCGTAAACAAGGTTTTGCAGATGCTGGCGTTGAAGACCCAACTCGTTATATACCGTAATAACAGGGTGCCATATATGAAAAATTTAAAATCAAACATTATTCTTTCAGCGATTGTTTCTGCTGCAGCACTTTTCGGTTCTGCGGCTCAAGCAAATGAGCCGAATAATAAAATGCAGCAAGCCTACAAAAGTACTAACGTAAAATCTGCACTGATTAATGTTTGTAAGGAAGAAACTGCTAAAGGGAACAAGCTTTCTGCTACTGAAGTCAGCAAATATTGTACATGTGCAATTGAAGCAGACGGCAAGCTAACTAATGCTCAAAAATGGGAAATCCAAAGTGCGATTAACCAAAAGAAAAGCCCTTCTACTTTAGCTATCGTGAAGAAACAGAACGCTGATCTTCAAGCATGCTTCGGCCCACAGTTAACGTCTAAGCTACAGTCGTTAACAGAGGAAGCAATGAAAGCAGCACAAGCTAAAAAATAATCGCAGTTTACATAAGATAGCCACCTCGTGTGGCTATTTTTTTTGAATTCCCCTATAAATGTAGTGACAAATTTTGAGGAAAATATAATGTCTACGGAAACGATTAGTTTACCCAATCAAACATTCCCAACAACTACAGGTTCTGTGAATTTAACTGAGTTGAATACAGATTGGCTCATCATTTATTTTTATCCAAAAGATTCAACGCCTGGGTGTACAACGCAAGCTGTTGGTTTTTCATGTTTGAAAGATCAGTTTGATGCGCTTCATACCACTATTTTCGGTGTTTCTAGGGACTCAGTGAAAGCCCATCAAAACTTCACCGAAAAGCAATCTTTAACAATTGATTTGATTAGCGATAAAGAAGAAGTGCTTTGCCAACACTTTGATGTGATTAAAGAGAAAAATATGTATGGAAAAAAAGTGATGGGGATTGAGCGCTCAACTTTTATTTTTCATCAAGGAAAACTCGTTAAAGAATATCGTAAAGTCAAAGCTGCAGGGCATGCTGAACAAGTGCTTGAAGATTTAAAAGCTTTGCAAAACTAATAAAAAAACCCACGATTGACGTGGGTTTCATCTACTTATAATTTTTTTTAACTACAATTAGAAATCAAAGCTTACGCCAAGTTTATAAGTTCTTGATCCACCAATCAGCGCATAATTCGAGTTAAAAGCACCTTCCCAATATTTTTTATCTGTAATGTTATCAACATTAGCTAAGAACGTCGTATTCACGCCACCAAGCTTGGTCTTATAACGTGCACCTAGATCGATGACAGTATAATCTGGAAGTTGCAAGGTATTGGTATCATTTAAATACTGTTCGCTGACATAACTTGCTCTGGCATTTAAATTTAATCCTTCGAGTTGTGGGACATCATAATCCACCCCAAGCGTTGCAGTAAAATCAGGTACACCAAAAACTTGATTTCCTTGATTCATTTGAGCTTTGGAATATTTTGCATCAATATAAGCCATACTTCCCATTAGGTTTAAATCTTCAGTAATCGCTCCAGAAAATGACCACTCAATGCCGCGTGATCGAGTTTCAGCACCATCTGTTGTAATTTGATTAATTGTTACACCATTTTCTGTATAAGGTTCAATCGACTTGCTCATCGTGCTTGGTTTTTCAATTTGATAAAGTGCCAGCGTATTCAGCCAAGTTCCATGCTGATGTTTTGCACCTAACTCATATTGCTTCGTCACAAACGGCGCAAAAGTGACTTTGTCGTTTGCATCATTGACATTATCAACGGTCGATCCTTCTGATAACCCTTCTACATAGCTTGCATATAGTGACAAGTCTTCACCAAAAGGTTTAACGACGATCCCTAAACTTGGTGAAATACGGTCTTCTTGGTAATTTTTTTTGGTCTGTAAATTATTCGTTTCAATATCTTGATAACGAGCGCCTACAATCAATTGAAGCTGATCATTCAATAATGAAATTTGATCAGTCAGTGTATAACTGATGTACTTATTATCTGCTAAAGGTGCAATTTCTGGACGCTGTAAAGGCATATTGCCTTCTTTACTTGGGTCATAAAGATTGGTGTTAAAATCTACAGGAGGAGCTCCACGTCCTTTATGTTGATCCGATTTTTTATTTAAATAATCTGCACGCAATCCAACATTATGCTGTATTCCAGCAGTATCAAATTTTCCTTCAACCCCAATGTGTGCTGTTTTATTTTTTTCATTTGCACCCACTCGGTAATATTGAGAAGAGGCATCGCCGTCCTCATTCTTTACGATCATTCGTGTACCGAATAAATGACCATCATATGATTTTTCAGCATATCCTAGACCAGCAAAGGTTTTCAAATAGGGAGTAAATTGATATTCACCTGATAAGCCAGCAAATTTACTGTCAGAATTCCCTTCTAACCACGGAAAATAGTTTTGGCCACCTTTAGGCGGTGCAATGACTTTGTTAACTGTATCTTTTCCACCCAGTGCAACCATTGTCGGTGACCCACCATCGCGATTTTGCTTAATAGCATAACTATCAAAATTAATTTTAAGTTTATCCGTGGTGTAATCCGCAGCGATGGAACCAAGAACTAGGCGATCATTCATATCATTAATGATATGTTCACCATCACCATATGTACCATTGACCCGGACACCAAACTCACGGTTTGCACCAAATCGTCTTGACACATCAATACCTGATTGATAGTAGCCGCCATCTTGGTATTGTGTGTTTAGTCTTGTGATGTCTTTGTCAGCGCGTTTAGAGTTGGCAATGACCACACCACCAACGCCTCCATTCGGTGCCATACCAGCGACAATTGCATTTGGTCCTTTCAAAACTGTCACTGATTCTAAAAATTCAGTCGGCACTTTTCCGTATGGTGCAACACCATAAAATCCGTTGTAGTTCATATCCTCATGATTTAAGTCAAAACCACGAATTTTGAAGTTTTCGTTTAAATGACCTTGATTTGTCGTCAGTCGAATACTGGCATCATTTTTTAAAACATCACCTACGGTGGATGCCTGTCTTTCTCGTATTAATTGCTCCTCATATTGCGTTACAGTGAATGGTGTATCGATTAATTTTTTTTCACCTAAAGCACCCAACTTAGATACATTGCTTAATTTTCCATCTGCATATGCATTTATCGCTTCAGCTTGTGTTGTAATCGTAGGAAGTTGGTTTTGATCATTTGCCCATGTGATAGTCGCTATACCGCCACTCATCATAAGAACACTTACAGATTGAGAGAGTAATTTGATACTGTAATTTTTCATTTTCGGAACAATTAATAATAATGAGAATCATTATTATATGATTCTCATTATTATCTTTATGTGAGTTTTTGTTCATTAAATGTTGTTATCTAACGACGTACAAGCTTTAGAGGAATTTATTTAATCAATATTCATATAATTAAGTTATAGGCGATGTACCACATGATTAGAGCAATCAAAATATCCAAGGCTTGCCATGCGCGGGGATTGTGAAAGTAAGCTGATAGATATTGCGCACCAAAACCCAAACTAAAGAAAAATAACCATGATGCCGTGATCGCACCTATGGCAAACGATAATAAGTGATCTTCAAATTGCGTCGATATTGCGCCTACAAGCACGACAGTATCTAGATACACATGGGGATTCAGCCATGTGAATGCCAAGCAAAAGAGAATAATTTTAAACCATGAAACAGCCGTATGATGATCAAGACACATCGATTTTTTGGTCGATAATGCTTGATAAAAATGATGGGCACCATATACCACTAGAAATGCGGCACCACCCCATTGTGCATACGTCATTATTTGTGGATGGCCTGAGATAAACTTCCCAAATCCAAATACGCCAGCCAAAATTAGAAGTGAGTCTGAAAAGGCACAAATGAGGCAAATGGATAAAACATATTCTTTTTTTAAGCCCTGTTTAAGCACAAAAGCATTCTGAGCACCTATCGCCATAATCAAACTTAAACTCGTTACAAAGCCATTAAACAGTTCGAATAAAGACATAAAACACCTAATATTTATCATTAGGCGGATTATGAACAATTCAATCTTAAATTGAGTATTATTAAATTAATATTAAGTTCATTAAGTTTTATTAAATCATGATTTTCAATTATAAAGACTGTGTCGCGTTTATCACCGTGGCGGAAACTGGAAGTTTTGATCTGGCTGCTAAAAAGCTTTGTCTCTCTGCGGCTGCAATTACTCTTCGAATCCAACAATTAGAACGGCAGATTGGGCAAACATTAATCCTGAGAGAACGACCTTGTCGTGTGACACATGCAGGTGAAATATTGCTTGAACATTTATTAAGGCAAAAGCGTCAAGAAGAAAATGTTCTGCAGCTTATTCAGGGAAAAAGTCAAAATTCTGAGTTTTATAAAATTATCATTGGAACGAATGCAGATTCATTAGAAACTTGGCTTTTGCCTGCGATTGCTGAAAAGTTAATAGAGCATAAAATCACAATACAACTTCGAATAGATGATCAGGATCATACGCATCAATTAATGGAATCAGGCTATGTAAATGCATGTATAAGCGCTGAATCCCAACCCATGACAGGTTGCCACTCAGAATTTTTGTTCACGATGCGTTATCAAATGGTGTGTACGCCAGAATTCAAATTAGCATGGTTTAAAAACGGACTAAATCGCGATTCCTTTCGCCGTGCGCCTGCGGTCATCTTTAATGATAAAGATCATTTACATGAAACGGTTCTACTCAATCAATTTGGATTACCGCAATCTAGTTATCCATATCATTATGTCCCCTCCTCAAAGTCATTTGTCGATGCAATCCAACTCGGTTTAGGCTATGGCATGGTGCCTGAACTGCAAATTCAAGACTTACTCGATCAAGGACAATTGATTTGTTTGTTGCCTGAGGCAACACAAGACGTTGATCTATATTGGCATCATTGGAAACAGCAGTCCCCACAACTCAAACATATTACTGACATACTCATGACATTAAAAAAGCAGTGATTGAATCACTGCTTTCTTTTTATCGATTTAGTTGGCTTTCCATTGCCCTTCAAGCTTGATATTCACTTTTTCGCCAATTCCACCAATCGCTTTGCGCATACCAAAATCACTACGGTTGATGACTGTTGAAGATTGTACATTCAACACATTTGGATTCGATGCATTTGGAGTTAAAGTTGTCTCAAATGAAACTGGACGTGTCACACCACGCATAGTGAGTTGTCCATCAAATTTGTATTTATTATTTCCTAAAGCACGAATTTGATTACTTTGAAAGGTCACAGTTTTATATTTGCTTGCATGAAAGAAACTGTCACCAAAGACCATATCCTTTAAAGAGTTTTTGCTCAGTTTAAGGCTATTCACATCCATCACAAATTTAGCTGAACCTTGATTAGGCTGTGCCGGATCAAAATTCATCTGTGATTGATACTTTTGAAATTGCCCATTTACAATCGACATTCCTGCAGATCGGATATCAAAGCTGATCTTACTGCTAGGTGATAGTGTCCATGTTTGCGCTTGAGCAAAAACAGAAGCAGACAATAGCACTGTGGCCAAACTCATTTGTGTAATAGTACGCACGATTTCCCTCGGTTTTCTTGTGTTAAACACAATCATTCAATTGATGCACTCAAACTTGTACTGTCTTGACGTTGGTATTTAGTTTTAAGTTGTTGGTAAATTTCTGAATTTTGAAACGCTTGTAAAAATTGAATGGTTCCGTGGGGAAGTTCTTTTTCCATAATTTCCCCCCGATAGTATGCTTCGCGAAGTGGTGTTGCAGAAATTGCACCTTTTAAACTATCGAGTTCCAACATCTCCCATTCTGGGAAAAATTTTAGATAATAGGATGAGTCATCTTTAAAGTGACCGATTAAGCCAACTTGATCATTTGGCTGTACTACACTCGCCACTAAAGATTTGACCAATTTTTGCCATTTTTTATCATTATAAACATCAATGACGTGTACAAATTTGATTCTTGCCTGTTGATCAGGAGAAAAGTTAGACAAAATCATCTGTTCACGTTCAATGGCTAAAAATGGATTTTTTATATTCCGCTCTAATTGAGCAGAACCAAGCGCTAAAATAACATTCTGGCTATGCGTTAGCGCAATTTTAATGGTTTCCATATGTGCCAAATGAAAAGGCTGAAAACGTCCGATATAAACCAAATAATCAAATTTATAATTCATCGCCAAGTCACGTTTATGAACTGATCAGTTATGTCACTCTTCGCCAGAATACGACATAATAGATTTCATAAAATCTATATTAATTGAAAGCAAGGATAGTACGATGTCATTAAGTTGTATTCAACAACCTCATGAGCATTTAAATGCAAAATTAGAAGAAGGTGTGCTGACCTTGGCGATTAATCGTCCTAAAGCCAAAAATGCATTATACGGCGAATTATACCTCTGGATCGCCAAAGCCCTTGATGAAGCAGACAAAGATCAAGCTGTTCGTGTGGTCATTTTACGTGGCGAAGATGCGGATTTCAGTGCTGGTAATGATATGCAAGACTTCATGAAATCTGCGGCGATGAAAGATCAAATTCGTCCAGAAGATGGTCCTCCTTTTGTGCTTTTAAAATCTGCTGCTAAATTTTCTAAACCACTGATTGCTGCGGTACGTGGTGTCGCAATTGGTATTGGCGTAACGATCTTATTGCATTGTGACTTAGTTTATGCAGATAACACTGCTTTGTTCCAAATTCCATTTGTAAGCTTAGGTCTTTCACCTGAAGGCGCATCTAGTAAATTACTAGCACGTCAAGCAGGTCATGTGAAAGCAGCAGAACTTTTATTAACTGCTGATAAATTCGACAGTGAAAAAGCATTGGCTGCAAACTTGATCAACAGTATTGAATCTGACGTTTATGCAATTGCCGCTCAAAAAGCCACTCAACTGGCTTCACTACCACTTGCTTCTCTCGTGCAATCTAAAGCCTTAATGAAACATGATGTTGATGAGATCGTGTCCTGGATTGATCATGAAGCAGTAATCTTTATGGGGCGCGTCGGTTCTCCAGAAATGATGGAAGCTGTACAAGCTTTTATGCAAAAACGTAAACCTGATTTCACACAATTTAATTAAGCTAAAAGATCCGAGTCTCACGACTCGGTGAATACTCTCTATCTAAGGAATGGATCATGACGACTGAAAAAAAACGCTACTACGAACCTGCACCACAAGGCATTGATGTTGAAAATTTCAAAAAGGTCGTGACCAGTCGTCGATCTGTTCGGAAGTTTACAGAAAAACCTATACCGTCTGATATCCTCGATCAATGTTTAGATTTAGCACTCTTGGCCCCTAATTCGTCTAACTTACAACCTTGGACTTTTTATGTTGTCCAAAATCCTGAAAAGAAACAAAAGATTGTAAAAGCATGTCTAAATCAATGGGCTGCGCGCACAGCGGCTGAATTGATTGTCTGTGTCGCACGTACAGATCGAATTAATGAAATGGCAAAGCTGAATATTCAAGAATTTCCATTTCCTGAGATTCCTCCACTCGTCAAAAAATATTACACCTATATTCCACTGAATTATAAAACGGGTTACTTAAATGCAATTGGTAACTTTAAGAAAGTAACTTTCAAAGTAGCACGTACTTTTGACAAACAAATGCCTGTTACCGCTTTTACACCTGCGGATGCCAAACTTTGGGCAGCGAAGACAACAGCTTTAGCCTGCGAAAATCTTGTACTCGCGCTCAGAGCTTATGGATTCGACAGTTGTATGATGGAAGGTTTTGACGAACCTTTAGTATGTAAAACATTGGGGCTAAATGCTAAAGAGTTTCCAATTATGGTCATTGGTGCGGGAGAGCGTGCTGAAGATGGTGTGTTCTTCCCACAATATCGTTTCGATCGAGACTTATTTATTCAAAAAGTTTAAATGTAATATCACACATTTTTGATGACTTATTTTTCGTGTTGACACTTCAAACAATTGCTTACTGTTTGTAGTGTCAATTTTTTTCTTTTATCTCGATTTATATTTTTGATTGTATTTTTCCAAAAATGATTTTAAGCCAAAATATTAATTGAGAATAAGATGAAAATTAAACTTCCCTCAAGCATTGTTAAACATATAGATCATTCAGCTCTAGTAAATGGTCAAGCTTTTGATGCAAACACTGCGATCCACACACCTCTCGGAAAATATACCTGTGTACACTACGGGATCATGATTCCCAATCTACCTGCCCCATTCAACTTCTTAAATATGATTGTGGTTGCAGGACAACCTCTCGTTAAAATATTCAGAAATTCTCATTTAATAAAAACTTCAGATTTAGATACCGCAAATCTATTAATTGGTACTGCTGCAACGCAGCCTAATTTATTTTCTGGATATAGTATACAGCATGAATGTTTACTGGCGACTAATGGTCAATATCTCAAATTCGGTAATGACTTAGTTATAGAGGTTAACTACCCAGACATTAAAGCAACTCGCCAAGGTCATGCTTTCAATTATGAACTTAAATTAAAAGCGACTGATAAAATCGCACATTTCGTTAAACTCGCCGGAAGCATGTATGAACATTGGTCACTGCTTTGTGAGTACCAAGGATATTTAGAAATCGATGGACAGAAAACTCAAGTTCAAGGTCTATGCACCTTCGAATATGCACGTGGTGTCAATATCAAGATTCCCATTCGATTTTTTACTTATCAAATCTTAAATATTAATAACCACACTCAAGTCTTATTTGTGGACACTCATGGTCCAATGGGCTTAGTTTTGCAAAGTCGTGTTTATGTTCGTTCTGTAGATCATCATGGAGGAATATACGAACGAGGGCTTGAATCTGTGGTGCATGAATATGAGCCTGAACCTGTAACTACACCAAATGGCATTAAAATGCGTTTACCTCGAGTCTTTGAATGGCAAGTCAATGATGATCAAGGCAATCTTCTGATTTCTATTTATGGCAAGGCTAATGGCGACTTTAAATATGGTATGGCTGGCGGTTATGCAGGTAGTTACCAATATTCAGGTCAATTCAAAGGTCAGCATATTCAGGGTCGAGGTTATATTGAGTATATTGATCCTATAAGCAATTAAGCGCTTCAAAATAAACTTTCAATAATTAAGCCTCATGAGATGGGGCTTTGACATTTAAAGACATGTTCATTCATTCAAATTATTTCTAAACTCATTTCAACATTATAATTTCAGCATTTTAAACTGAGGATAGAGCATCCTTAGTTTTTCCAATGCATGACTTGAGTCTTGAATATCGGTATGAGCGCAAGAAAAAGTAAAATCAGAACCGATGCTGGTATTTTTCCAAGCATGGTATACGAGACACTGCAAAATATGGGCGTTGATGTGGATTTAATATTTTCGCAATTAAATGCATTACAACATCCAATCGACTATCCTCAACGCGATTTAAGATATGACAATCGTGTTCAAAAAAAATTCTGGGAACTCACAGAAGTTATTACACAAAATTCCAATATTGGTTTAACTGTCGGTCACCATCTCCCCACTTTTCGTGGTCAACTTTTTGAATACATTTTTTTAAGTAGTGCAAATTTTGGCGATGCATTAAAAATAGCAATGAAATACTATCAATATTTCACTACAGGATTGGATATTGAACTTCACATAGAAGATGACACCGTTACCCTAAAAGGTTTTCATCACCCTGTCCGTCATTATTTAGAATGTACGATTACCATTGTTTTATCTTTTTTTGATTATATCAGTCAGGGAAAATTTCAAGCACAAGAAATTTGGCTCAGCTACGACAATACAGAATTTCAGGACTTATATCATGAGCTATGGCATTGCCCAGTTTATTTTAATCAGCCTTATGGTTGTATAAAATTCAAAGCAGAAATTCTAGAATATGCTTCTCCGTCTGCTCAGCCTGATTTATTTCTGTTACATCAAGCTATCATTGAGAAGCACATTGAACTTGTAGATAAACATGAACTAGTCATTCAAATTGAAGAGGCTTTAGGCGAACAACTAAAATTAAGACAATTCGCTCTAGAAGATATCGCAAGAATTTTTAAACTCTCCCCGCGTAAAATCCAAATTTCACTCAAAGATATTGGAACGAATTACGAGAATGTTCTAACGTCATTCAGACAAAAACTTGCTCGTCAGTTACTAGCGAAAACCGCACTCAAACATGATGAAATTGTCTATTTAACAGGGTTTTCAGAGCCATCAGCCTTTTCTCGAGCCTTCAAATATTGGACAGGAGAATCTCCATCCTCGTATCGTCAGCGCATACAAAATTCAACCGATCATGGGTCAATAGAAATAATGTGTAAGAATTCAAAAGCTGGTTCTTCATAAGGATGACTGGCTTTTAATGCACGTGCCACTTCTATGGCTTTATCTTCAGGCACAATAGTTTCTACACGCCACTCTTCAACTTGTTCAAGCTCTCCGACTTGACCTATAAATGGTTGAGCCCCATTGACAGGTTTAAATTGACCTAAGCCCTTGACCTGCCAAGCGCATTGCTCATAATCACCGATCCCGCCTGCACCTGCTTCAAATACTGCCTGTTTCGTCAACTCTAGATGTGATTCTGGTACAAAATAGATCAGTTTAAGCATGAATAACCTCTTCCACTCTTTTCCGCTCTGTTGTCATTTGCATAAGGGCTTCAGTAATCATTTTCAATGCAATATTGTTTGAATGACGATGATAATTCGCATATAGACCAAGCTGTGGTAATTGCTCATCTGTTTTCACAATTTTGATATTATGATTTAAAAACTTCAGGAGGTATTCGGGAGCAAAACTAAAGCCCATTCCCAAATTAATCAGATTGATATGCTGTAATACATTAGTCACCCACAGCATTTGATCATCCATCTTTTCGAAGGGAACTAGAACATTTAATTTGTCATAGAATATTGGTGAAGCATTTTGTTCACACATAATCACTGATGAATTTTTTAATTCTTGTAGTTTCAATGTCCGTTCTGAAGGATGAAGATTGTCTGCAGCCACCAAATAAATTTGTTCTGTCAAAATATGGATATCTTCATAATCTGGATGATCCATTTTGTATCGAGTAAAACATATATCAAGTTCAGCATTTCTAAGTTTTTGTATTTGCTCAGTACAAGTCAAACTGTGTAAATGAATTTTAAGATTAGGAATATTCTTTCTTAACTGCGCCAGAATGCTAGGCATCAGTTTCAGTTCAGCCACATTCAAAAATCCAATGTGAATCTGATTATTCTTTTGCTGAGCGACCTGTCTAGCTGCAGCTACAGCTTGCTTGGCATTGTCCAGCGTCAAAGCTGCGTATTTTAAAAATGCTTCCCCCTCATCAGTCAGTTTGACTTTACGAGTGGTCCGATCAAATAAAGTAACACCGACTTCCTGTTCAAGATCTTTAATTTGCTGACTGAGTGATGGTTGTGCGGTATAGAGCTTTTCGGCAGCTTTAGTAAAGCTTTGCTCTTGAGCAACAGTCATAAAATACCGTAAATGTCGTAATTCCATATCTCAATCAGCCCATCGTGCATAAGTGCACGTTCATTACTTTGAATTTTATATAGATCGATAGTTTATATGAATACGACTATAGATCACTGCACTTTTTTTCTAGACTGACTCAATTCAAAAACTCTCCCCATGTATTCAATTCATTTAGGAAAAAGCATGTCTCAACATTTTGACACTGATGTTCTTGTCATTGGTACTGGTCCTGCTGGTTCAACTCTGGGGCTTGCCCTTGCCAATTATGGCGTCAAAGTTCAATTGTTTACCCAGTTTAATTGGTTAGCCAACAGTCCTCGTGCACATATTACTAATCAACGTGCCATGGAAGTCCTCCGTGATTTAGGTATCGAAGAACAGGTGAAGGAAATCGCAACACCTTGGGAACACATGGGTGAAAGCCTGATCACAACCAGTTTAGTCGGCGAAGAAATTGCCCGTATCAGTGCTTGGGGCACAGGTGATGAGCGTCATGGCGATTATATCAAAGGAAGTCCATGCCCTTTAGTGGATCTTATCCAACCTAAAATGGAAGCGCTGCTCGTTAAAAATGCGGCAGAGCGTGGCGCTATTTTTAACTTCAATACTGAATATTTATCTCACGTACAAGATGAACATGGCGTGACTGCAACATTCCTCAATCATATTACCAATACCGAATTTAGTTTACGTGCAAAATACTTGGTGGGAATGGACGGTGCACGTTCAAAAGTTGTCGAACAATTGGGATTACCACTTGAAGGCGTTATGGCGCGAGCTGGTACAGTTTATGTGACCTTTAAGGCGGACTTATCTAAATATGTTCAGCACCGCCCTGCGATTTTGCAATGGATAGTCAATCCTGAAGCAAGTTTTGGTGATTTAGGTATGGGGCTATTGCGTGCCATCACCCCATGGAATGAGTGGATTATGGGTTGGGGCTTCGATATTTCTAAGGGCGAGCCTCAAGTGACTGCAGAGCAAGTTCGTGCACGTTTAGATGCTTTCGTTGGTGAGCATGTTGAAGATGTTGAAATTCAAAAATTGTCTTATTGGTACGTGAACCAAACATGGGCAACTGAATATTCGAAAGGTCGTGTATTCTGTGGTGGTGATGCAGTGCATCGTCACCCACCATCAAGTGGTCTAGGCTCAAACACCTGCATGCAAGATGCCTTTAATCTCGGTTGGAAACTTGCATATGCAGTTAAAGGTTGGTCTCAACCTACGCTTCTCGATTCTTATACCGTTGAACGTGCGCCTGTAGGTAAGCAAATTGTTGCGCGAGCAAACCAATCACGATTTGATTATAAACACCTCAAAGAAGTTTTTGGTTTTGATCAAGGTGTAACAACCCAAAAGCAAATGCTGGAGCGTATTTTTGCTGAAAATGAACAAGGCGCTGAAATACGTACAAAACTCTACAATGCATTAGCAATTAAAAATTTTGAATTTAATGCTCAAGGTGTTGAACTGAATCAGCGTTATAGCTCAAATGCGGTCATCTCTGAATCAGAACCTGAAGTATTTAAACAAGATGATCAACTTTACCTACAAGCCACTACACGCCCTGGAGCAAAAGTACCGCATACTTGGCTCATCAATGCTAAAGGTCAAAAAGTTTCAACTCTGGATATTACGGGCAAAGGTCGTTTTACCTTACTCACAGGCCTCTCAGGCAAAGGCTGGAAACAAGCTGCTGAACAGCTTAATCTTGAGTATTTAGATGTCATTCAAATCGGTTCAAGAGATTATCGTGATGTCTATGGTACATGGAATGCGAAGTCTGAAATTCATGAATCTGGTGCTGTTTTAGTACGTCCAGATGGCTATGTTGCTTGGCGTTATCAAGACAGTACCAATGAATCTTTTGATTTTGAAAATACTTTGAGAGCAGTTCTGAAACAGATCCAACTTACTGTTTAAACGAATAAAGCCACCGTTAGGTGGCTTTATTCTGCTGAATTTTTTGGCTAACGTCAGGATTAATAAACAAAGTGTCTTATGATCATGGTCGAAATTTGTTAGATATGTTTATTTGACTTCCTTCATCCTATATACACACAGCTTAACTTGGTATTTCCCTGAGGTGTTTCATCCAAGCTCAGCTCACTAATCCACTTCTCGCCAAAGTATTTTTTCAGTTGATAAAGTACAGTCGATGGGTGACCTTGAAAAATAAAATAATAAGCGCCTGATTCACTCTCTGAAGTTTTAATTGCTTGAAATGCAATTTTGATGACTCGCACACCATACTTTTTAAAGTTCACAGCAAAATCATCTTGAACCATATGTTTGGTTTTATAATTTTGATAAGCATAGATTCCCTGATAAACATCATGGGCTAATTTAACTTCCTGTTTCGTCTAATTTACCTTAGTTCCACGCTTTTTTGTTCATTAAAATCATTTGAAATTTGAAAGATTTGCGCTGACGCTTGACAGTTTAAAGAATTTAAATTCATCAGTTTATCAACTGTAATATTTGTTGGATCAGCATGACTGCACATAAGTGCCAAGCCTGTTAAGATCAATATTTTTTTCATAGTGACTATTTTAAAATCTCAAATTTATAAAACATTAAAACCACGAACAATCTGATGACTCGATTGAGTTTTAAAGTTAAATAATAGTTACTCAGTTTAATTAGGTATTTTTTAGCTCCAAATATATTATTCATATAAATTCAACAATTTAAAAAATATTTTACTCTACAAAATGCTTTATTTAATTGTTTATTGAAATAGTAGAATTAACTTATAGAGGGCTTTTGATAAAAATCTTCCTCACTACTTGTGAGTGACTGTTTAGATATATTCCGTTATTGAACAAAATAGTCATTATTAAGTTTTATTTATACAAATTATCATTAAAGCAAAAAAATTAGCTGAGTATTCAAAGGATTGTCACATTTCTTTCATATCATGACATGGTTCAATTATGAACATATTATAATGAAAGGAGTTTAAAATGAATAAGTTAATTTTATCATCCCTACTTTTAGGTTTGTCTGTTCCAGCGCTCGCTGACTTTAATTGTAACGGTGTAATTAAGAATAAAACCATTGATGACAATATAAAAGTGAAACAACCATGTGCGCTTGATCAAGTTACGGTCAAAGGCAATGTAATGCTCTATTCAAATGCGCAAGCAACTATTTTAAATAGCACGATTGACGGTAACCTCGAATCTAAAGGAAATTTTGGTCAAGTGACGGCTAAAAACAATAGCATTGACGGCAATATTCAACTTGAAAAAGGTAAAACGATCCAACTGCACAATAACCGTGTAGATGGCAATATTGAACTTAAAGAAAATCGTTCAAGCATTCAGGTTACTGCAAATCAGGTCGATGGTAATTTAAAATGTGAGTCAAATAGCCAAACTCCAAAAGGCGGACAAAACCGCGTTAAGGGTGACAAAGAAGGACAATGTCGTAGCTTGTAATCATTTATTCGATCAGCATCAACTTAAAGATTCATTAACTGAGCTTTAAATTCGAATTTAAAGAAAGCCACCTTAAGGTGGCTTTTTTTTACGCAGTTAAGAAATAACCTGCAATTAAAAATAGGATTTGAAGACTGGCCACAAAAGCGAATAGCTTCCAGCCTTTTTGCCTCAACTCGTGTTTGTTCAGTATCATCATTGTTTTGGTCATATCGTCACCTCATACCTGAGTTAAAAACGAACCGCATTAAATTCTTACTTATTATGGTTAGCTATATGTCCAATAAACACACTTGTCCTAACCTCTATATAAAAGCAAAAACCAAACCAAGTCCAGTGGGAGAAAGATTTTGAAACCAAATCTATAAAAACAAAAAACCACCAAAATGGTGGCTGAATAAGCTCATGTTAGCGAATCTAAATTTATTTTTCCATAAGGTAAATTTAAGATACTATTTAACAATGCTTTTTATTAATAAATTTATTCATTATTTTCTTTTAAGCTCCACGTTGAAAATAAACAAACTGACATTGTTCCAGCTAAATTGACTGCCAATTCAGCATGACGCGATGCAGGCTTAAAATTCTTTTTGCCCTGACCATGTGCATCCCCTACTTTGTTTCTCAATGATCCTAAGCCTCCAATCACTGAACTACATCCTCCAAGAATCTGTTTAAAAGTTTGTTCTGTGTGTTGAGAAGGTGCTAAATTTAATTCTTTACTGACTAATCTATATAGTTGATTAATATCAGGCGCATTTCCGTAGTCAATTTGATGTTCATCAAGAATATATTTACAAGTCGACTCTAAAAGTGTCCTTGCTAATGTAATAGCACCATCAGGATCAGTTACTCTCCGCTCTAATGCTTTCTGCCATATTTGATGAATATAATCAGAACTTAATTCGTTAATTCTCAACTCCACTACTTGATCTAAGGGAGAAGTATTTCTACTTTCTAAAACATTCAATAACTCTTTAAATTCTGAATAAATATAATTCTCACGTTCCACATAAGATTTAAAATCCCATTTAATTCTTGCTTCAAACTCATCTAAGGTATTTGTATCTTTAACAATAAATGGAATATATCCATAAAGGTTTTTTATCAGCAATTCTTTTCTAAGCTCTTGAAATGCCTCTGAGGTACCTTTTTCATAACCATCTGTAGCCCTAGCTATTAGCAATTCACGCAAGTGTAATACTTTTTAAATTAGACCAGACATTTGAGAACTCTTTATTTTTTTTCAACTCAATTCTACATCTTCAAAACAATAATTTACCTATGAAAAAGCCACCTTATGGTGGCTTTTTCAATCTATTGATTTAATCAACCAATAAACTTACGAGCATTACGGAACATACGTAACCATGCACCATCTTGATCCCAATCTTCAGGTTTCCAAGAGTGCTGAATCGCACGGAAGTTACGCTCTGGATGAGGCATCATAATCGTCGCACGACCATCAGTTGAAGTCACACCTGTAATTGCTTCAGGTGAGCCGTTCGGGTTCAATGGGTAATGTTGAGTTGGATTACCTTGGCTATCAACATAACGTAAAGTCACTTGATTACCCGCATTCAATGCAGCAATAGAGCTGTCCGCTGCAACAACGCGACCTTCACCATGCGCCACAGCAATTGGTAAAATCGAACCTTCCATACCTTCTAACAGTACAGATTTAGATTTTTCAACACGAACGTTTACAGCTCGCGCTTCAAACATTTCTGATACGTTACGATGGAAACGTGGCCAGTTTTCAGCACCTGGAATGAGTGGAGCCAATTGAGACAACATTTGGCAACCGTTACAGATACCGAGTGAGAATGTTTCTTGACGGTTAAAGAATTTCTCAAATTGATCACGAAGTTTAGGATTGAACAATACTGACTTCGCCCAACCACCACCAGCGCCTAAAACGTCACCGTAAGAGAAACCACCACATGCCACTAAACCTTCAAATTCATCAAGGCTTACACGACCAGCGAGTAGGTCACTCATATGGACATCGATCGTATTGAAACCGACTTTGTCGAATGCAGCTGCCATCTCGACATGACCGTTTACACCCTGCTCACGCAAGATTGCCATATTCGGACGACGTGTATTGATATACGGTGCTTCAATTTCTTCATTCAAATCGAATGTCGCTTTTGCAATAAGACCTTTATGATCTTTATTCGCAATTAAACTATATTCTTGATCTGCAGTTTCCACGTTGTCACGTAAACGTTGAATCTGATGTGACACTTCAGTCCACGCTTGTTGCAGTTCAACACGATCAAGCGTTAAACCATTGATCGTTAGCGTATCAGTAGTATTCACTGTACCAACGACACTGATCGCATCTTTTAAGCTTGATGCTGAAACTTCAGCCTGTAGTGCATCCCAATCAGCTTTAGCAATTTGTAATACTGCACCAATTTCTTCAGCAAATAAGCTTGCTACAGATTGATCTTCTAATGCCACACCTAAGCGTGAAGCGAACATCATCTCTGCAACAGTTGCGATTAAACCACCATCACCGATGTCATGGTAAGCCTTGATTAAGCCACGGTTGTTCCAATCTTGCACCAATGCAAAGAATGCTTTGAAGTCATCGAAGCTATCTACGTCAGGCGTTACAGAACCAATTGCTTTATACACTTGCGCAAGGATCGAACCACCTAGACGGAATTGACCTTTAGACAAATCAATACGTACAAGTACTGAATCTAAGTTTTTCAATTCTGGTGTTAATGTCTTACGCACATCAGTCACTGGTGCAAATGCTGTGATCACACCTGACATTGGAGAAGTTACAGACTTATCTTCACCTTCGTCATTCCAAGTCGTACGCATCGATAAAGAATCTTTACCTACAGGAATTGCGATACCAAGCGCAGGACACATTTCCATACCGATGGCTTTTACACCTTCGAATAATGCTTGATCTTCGCCTACTTGACCTGCTGCTGCCATCCAGTTCGCAGACAATTTAATGTCGCTGATTTTCTCGATTTTTGCAGACATGATGTTGGTGATTGACTCAGCCACTGCTAAACGTGCAGATGCCGCAGGATTTAACAATGCTACAGGTGGACGTTCACCCATTGCCATTGCTTCGCCTGTGTAGCCCACTAAACTTGTTGTTGTTACCGCAGCATCCGCTACAGGCACTTGCCATGGACCAACCATTTGGTCACGTGCAACCATACCTGTAATTGAACGGTCACCAATGGTAATTAAGAATGATTTAGACGCAACTGTTGGGTTCTTAATCACACGGTAAATCGCATCTTTAAGATCAGTCACTTTAGCCGCATTAAAGTCATCACCGTGACGTTCGATACAGTCATAGGCGCGGCTCATACGTGGCGTACCACCTAAGATCACTTGCATTGGTACATCAACTGGGTTGTTACCAAACAAAGGATCTTCAACCGTTAAATGACGCGCTTCAGTCGCTTCACCTAATACGGCAAACGGACAACGTTCACGCGCACAGATTGATTCAAATAATTCTAATGAAGATGGACGGATCGCCAATACATAACGCTCTTGCGCTTCATTTGACCAAATTTCCATTGGCGCCATACCTGGCTCCAATGATGGTACTTTACGAAGATCAAGTTTTGCACCTAATTCGTGGTCATTTACCAGTTCAGGCATCGCATTTGAAATACCACCAGCACCTACGTCATGTACAGACACGATTGGGTTGTGGTCTTCCATACGCCAGCAAGTATCAATGACTTCTTGGCAACGGCGTTCCATTTCTGGGTTTTCACGTTGTACAGAAGCAAAGTCTAAGCTTTCGCCCATTGTACCGCTATCTACAGAAGAAGCAGCGCCACCACCAAGACCAATGAGCATTGCAGGACCACCAAGCACGATCAATAAATCGCCCGGTTGGATCGCATCTTTTTCAACGTGGTCAGGACGGATGTTACCGTAACCACCAGCAATCATAATTGGCTTATGGAAACCTTTTACATCACCATTTACATTTTGCTCAAATGTACGGAAGTAACCATTTAACGCAGGACGACCAAATTCGTTGTTAAATGCAGCACCACCCAATGGACCTTCAATCATAATTTGAAGTGGAGATGCCATACGAGATGGTTTACCGTAGTTTTCTTCCCATGGCTGTTCAAAGCCTGGAATATTCAAGTTAGATGTAGTGAAACCTGTTAAGCCTGCTTTTGGCTTACCACCACGACCTGTTGCACCTTCATCACGGATTTCACCGCCCGAACCTGTTGCCGCACCTGCAAATGGTGCAATCGCTGTAGGATGGTTGTGGGTTTCCACTTTCATTAAGATGTGGGCAGCTTGGCTCTTGTATTTATAAACATAATGACCATTTTCATCTTTTTTTGGATAAAAACGTTGCGTATCAAAACCAACAATCACTGAAGCATTGTCTTTATATGCTGACAATACATCTGTAGGTGATTCTTTATAGGTATTTTTAATCATTTGGAACAATGACAATGGTTGGACTTCTCCATCAATTGTCCATTCTGAACCAAAGATTTTATGACGACAATGCTCAGAGTTCGCTTGTGCAAACATCATGAGTTCAATGTCATGCGGATTGCGACCTAACTTGATAAATGCATCAGTTAAGTAATCAATTTCTTCATCCGATAAAGCAAAACCAAATTCAGAGTTTGCTTTTACGAGCGCTTCTTTACCTTGACCTAAAATATCAATCGAGTTCAGCGGTTTTGGCTCAGTTTCAGTGAATAAAGCAGCAGCATCTTCAATTTGATTGAAAACACTTTCTGTCATTCGGTCATGCAGAATTTGCTTAATTTCATTTGAAACGTCTTTTACACCCTTCAAAGTAAACAAAACACCGCGTTCAAGACGATGAACCGGTGTGTTGCAGTTCGCGAAAATATCGGTCGCTTTTGAAGACCACGGCGAAATTGTGCCTACGCGTGGAGTGACTAAGATTTGAATCTCATCTGTGGCTGCTTGGCGTAATTCAAATGACGCACCATCATTTAGAAGCTGTAAAGCTGATTGCTGTTGTTGCTCGTTGAGCGCTTGGTCGAATAAATAAACCCATTGACTTTCTATTGATTGAACCGAACTAATTGACTGTAAACGAGTTAATAGTTGCGTTTGCTTAAAAGAAGAGTGTGCTGGTGCACCGGCCACGATAAACATGCTGATTTTGGCTCCACGGGATGGTCTTTTGAACCATGCCACAATGTGACTTGAAGAGAGCGCATATTCTACTGTGTATTGCAAAATTCAGCTAGATAGCAAAACTGCTTTAAGACATATTTTCGATCGAGTTTACGAATAAATCTTTTTTATTCAGTAAAAAAAATTGAATTGCACCCTATGATGCAATTCAAATGAGATACGCCTAAATAATTCTTCAGTCATCTCAACTATTGAGTGTTGGTGACTTTTAACAGATGTTGAATCGCCTCTAGAGCCATAATCATAGATTTTGGATCAACTAAATCCTTGGTATCACAAGCTTGGTGATAACATGGCGCAAAATCTAAAATTATCTCCCCCTCGTTTGCACCTGGACGTTCTTGTTCATTAAATAAAATGATCGATGTGACCGGCACTTTTCCTAGAAATGGTGATGTGTCGCTTGCTGTTAAAGTGGTGATGTCTTCTTTGATCGTTAAGTTCTTTGCTTTAAAGAATGATTTTAAATGTTCTTCAAGCGCAGTATCTTCTGGATGACTAGGTAAAGACTTTAAGCCATCAATCATTGGTTTATAGTCAGATTCAGATAATCCAGCAGACTTAAACTGGGCTTCTAAATCTTTTAATGAAGATTTATCTACATCAGCAACCAAAATATTCGGATTTTTTGTACCGACCATATCAACATTGATATAAGCCTTTATTCCCTTCAGCTGTTCAGGTGTCATTTTAGCAACAAAATCTTGCGAACCTCCGATACCATCTTCTTCAGAATCCCAAAATGCAAGGTAAATTGTATTTTGAGGATGATTTTCAGATTTTGAATAATGTTGTAATAGCTCTAATAGAACGGCTACACCTGTACCATTATCATTGATCCCAGGCCCTGTGGTCACAGAATCATAATGTGCACCGATTATCGTAGCTAAATCAGGATTTTTACCTTTGATTTCGATAATAATATTCTGACCTACGAGCTTATTACGATTTTCAAACGGCAACATCTGAGCGTGCAAACCAGCTTTTTTTGCCTCTTCAATAATATAGGTTGCAGTTGCCTTACCACCATCCGTTCCAACTGCGCGATTACCGCCATGAGCTGCTGCAATATCTTCTAAGGCACTAAGATGACTCATGAGACGTTGTTCGATCAAATTCGAAGTATTGATTTGCGTGGTTACTTGTTGATTTTGATTTGGTGTATGTGAGCAAGCACTCAACATAAAAATACTGGTCATTAATGCTGTTAAACAAAGTATTTTTTTCATTGTCATGTGGATATCAGTTTATTAAGAATTCCATTTTAGAGAAAAACCTTATTCCATCCACAGATTTTTGTAATAAAAAAAGAGCCCGAAGACTCTTTTTATTTATGTTTCTAAATTTTTAATTAACCAAATCGACCCGTAATATATGCCTCAGTCAATTGATGATCAGGTTGAGTAAATACTTTTTCTGTCGAATTCACTTCAATCAAATCACCTAAATGGAAATAGGCAGTACGGTCTGATACACGTGCAGCTTGTTGCATTGAGTGCGTAACGATTGCAATAGTATATTGTGTTGAAAGCTCAGCGATTAACTCTTCAACTTTAGCCGTAGCAATTGGGTCAAGTGCTGAACAAGGTTCGTCCATTAAAATCACTTCTGGCGAAACTGCAATAGTTCGAGCAATACATAGACGTTGCTGTTGACCGCCTGATAAACCAGTTCCAGGCTGATTCAAACGATCCTTAACTTCATCCCACAAGCCCGCTTTACGTAAACTATTTTCAACGATCTCTTCTAAATCATATTTGTCACGTGCTAAACCATGGAGTTTAGGTCCGTATGCAACGTTTTCAAAAATTGATTTTGGGAATGGGTTTGGCTTTTGGAACACCATACCCACTTGCGCACGAAGTAGTACTACGTCGAGATTAGGATCATAAATGTCTTGATTATCCAACATGACTTTACCCGTTACCCGACAACTATCTATCGTGTCGTTCATACGATTTAAAGTACGTAGGAATGTTGACTTACCACATCCAGATGGACCAATAAAAGCAATCACTTCATTTTGGTAAATATTAAGATCAATGCCTTTAATCGCTTCAGATTCACCATAATAAACATGAACATCAGTTGTACTCAGTTTTACAACATCCGATTTTGCTTCTTTTTTATTTTCGCTTTGCGTGTCAAATTGTGAAACAAACGAAGTTGACGTTTTTTGATTTGCATCTTGAGATGTAAATTGTGTTTGATCTGAATTCACTGATTGATCCTTTTTTAAGGAATTTTGAGTTACTTGCGAAGTTACTGTATTCATATTTTGCTCCGACTACCAACGGACTTCAAATTTCTTACGTAACCAGATCGCTAAACTATTTAAGCTAATCATCATCGCAAGGAGAACAATAATGGCTGCAGCAGTACGACCTTCAAAGAAGTTACGAAGTTCATTACCCTGCCACAAGAAAATCTGTACAGGCAGCGCTGTAGATTGATCAAATGGACTTGCTGGAACACTGGCTACAAAAGCACTCATACCAATCAACAACAACGGCGCAGTCTCACCCAATGCTTGAGCCACACCAATAATTGCACCTGTTAAAATACCTGGTAATGCCAAAGGTAGAACGTGATGAAAAACAGTTTGCAGTCTTGATGCACCCAATCCTAATGCAGCTTGGCGAATCGAAGGTGGAACGGCTTTTAAAGAAGCCCGTGTCGTAATAATCACCGTTGGCAATGTCATTAAACTTAACACAAGACCACCCACCAAAGGGGCAGATAATGGTAAATGCATCCAACCAATAAAAATTGCAGCACCAAGCAAACCAAATACAATCGATGGAACAGCAGCCAAATTATTGATGTTGACTTCTACAATATCTGTAATCCAGTTCTTTGGTGCGAACTCTTCAAGATAGATCGCAGATGCAACGCCGATTGGAATCGAAATAAAGATTACAATCAACATCATAAACAATGAGCCCATGAATGCACCAGCTAAACCAGATGTCGCTGGTGAACTACGAGAGTCAGGACTCGTGAAAATATTCGTGTTAAATGAATTTTCGATGACACCTTTAGCCTTGAGTTCATCAGCAATTTGACGAATCTCAGGACTAAGTTGTTGCTGTTCATCTGGCAAAGAACGATCAATATTACCTGCAAGCCACACATCAATATTTGCATCAGCAAGGACTTTTACATCGACTGTTTTACCAACCAAGCTTGGATCATTCATCACCATATCACGGATACGATATGCTTCAGAGCTCGTATAGATATAGCTTAAATCATCACGTTGTGCTTCAAGTTGAGGATCTTGTTTGATCATTGCATTGATGATCAATGCATCCCAATCCACCATGCCAACTTCAGTCTGCCACTCAATAAAGCGTTCTTCATACTGAGCTGGATTCTCACCTTCAGCCAGTACAGGTTTTGGACCAACTTCAATAATTTTTGGATCGAAATAGATTGGCAAATTCATGCTACTTTGCCAAAAAGCAGGCAAGCCTTTCGCTAAAATACTACCGAATAGCAATACTACGAAGAATAAGCCAGCAATCACTGCTGAAAAACCGAAGAAACGGAACGTCTTTTCTTTACGATGACGTTTAGCTAAAGAATTCTGAATAGTCTTCTTACGCTTTTCTCTAAGCTGCTCAGCTGTTGCTGAATCAACTGTCTCGAGAGTATTAGGATTAGAAGTACTCATTAGTCGTATTGCTCACGGTATTTACGCACGATGTAAAGTGCAACAATGTTCAAACCTAAAGTAATCACAAACAATGTAAGTCCTAGTGCGAAAGCGACTAATGCTTGCGGACTTGCAAAGTCAGTATCACCTGTTAATTGATTAACAATCGTAATCGTTACGGTCGAAACAGCTTCTAATGGATTTGCGTGTAAAAGAGGACTGTTACCAGCTGCTAGAACTACGATCATAGTTTCGCCAATTGCACGGGAAGCAGCCAATAAAAATGCACCAATAATGCCAGGCAACGCTGCTGGAATGACCACTTTACGAATCGTTTCAGATTTGGTCGCCCCTAATCCTAAAGATCCATCACGTAATGCTCGAGGCACTTGAGTAATAATGTCATCAGATAAAGAAGACACAAAAGGAATGATCATGATTCCCATGACAAAACCTGCAGTGAGCGCACTCGTTGCGTTGATATCAATTCCAACCATTGCCCCTACAGTTTTAATAAATGGGCCAATAATTATGAGTGCAAATACACCATAAACGATCGTTGGAATACCAGCTAAAACTTCAATGGTCGGTTTTGCCCAAGAACGGAAGCGAGGAGAAGCATATTCAGCCAAATAAATCGCGATCATTAAACCTACTGGTACAGCAACCAATAGTGCGATCCCACTGACCATGAGCGTACCCCACAACAATGGAAGTAAACCATAGCTTCCTTCTGCACTTCCCGAAGTACTGAAACCCGGGTTCCACTCTGTTCCAAAGAAGAAATCAAAAGGATTAACAAAGCTGAAGAAGCGCATCGCTTCTCCAAACATCGACATTACAATTCCAAGTGTTGTAAGAATTGCGACACCAGAACATAAAGCTAAGCCAACATTGATGACTTTCTCGACCTGATTACGCGCTCTAAAATCTTGGCTAATTCTTTTTTTTGCCCATACTAAACCTGCCAATGCAGCGCAAATGACAACTGCTAATTTTGCAAAAGAGCCAATAGTTGAAAATTTACTCAGTTGCTCTGCAGCTGCAACTTCATAGGACGTTGCTGTATCACTGACACCAAATCCGGATGCAATCGCTTGAACACGGTCAACAACTACGTTTAGGCTTGCTGGATCTAGACTTGCTTTAATATCCTGTGGCAAATGATTAAGCACCACCTGCTCCAAGATCGTTGGCTCAACCAAGTTCCAAACAATCAAAATTAAAAATGCAGGGATACCACACCACAACGCAACTAATGCCCCATAGTAACCAGGACGTGAATGCAAAGCGGCAGAGTTATTTCCCTGACCTGCTAAGTTACGGCTTTTGCGTAATCCGATTTGATAGGCAATGGCGATGATCGCCAGTAACACACCTATAAGTAGCAGATTCATGTATTCTCCACTGTCTTTTCAATTTTCATGGTTTGAAAAAACTTTTTTCAATGAAAAAACCAATGGCAGGATAATTCCTGCCATTAGTTTGTCGTTTGATTACTTAACAGCTTTACCTGCTTTAAAGTTTGCCAAAATTGATGCGCGCTCTTTGTCAGAGAGTGAAATTAAGCCCGCTTTTTCTAACTTAGAACCTTTACCTGAAACACGCTTGTTTAAGAAATATTCAGTAAACTGTGGTAAACCTTTGATTGATTTCAAGTGTTCACCTTTTACATAGAAGAATAATGGGCGTGATACAGGGTAAGAACCATTTAAAATCGTGTTTTCAGACGGTGCCACATTGTTCACAGTTGCAACGCGTAAACGGTCACGGTTTTGATCATAGAAACCTAAACCAAACACACCAACAGCACTTGGAGAAGTTTTTAAGCGTGCAAGTGTTTCTGTATAGTCACCCGCAATTTCCACAACACGACCATCTTTACGGAACGTTGTGCAAGCTTTCTTTTTGGCATCTTTATCTAAAGCTTTAATAGCAGCATACGATTCACAACCAGCGTCCACCATTTTCTCCTGGAAGACTTCACGTGTACCATGATTCGAAGCTGGGATTACAAGCGTGATTGGCTCATTTGGTAATGATTTATCAATTTGATTCCAACGCGTATATGGGTTTTTTACCATTTTACCGTTTGAAGGCAATTCAGCTGCCAAAGCTGCAAATACATGTTGTGGACGTAATTTATAAGCTGCTTTGTTAGCATTTGAAGCAAATACGATACCGTCGTAACCGATTTTAATTTCTAATACTTGGTTAACGCCATTTTTCTTACATTCAGCCAATTCGCTCGATTTAATTGCACGAGATGAGTTAGCAATATCGATCGTATTGTCGCCAACACCATTACAAAATTGTTTTAAACCACCCGACGAACCGCCTGAACCAACTACTGGTGTTTTAAATTGAGGGAAGTTATTACCGAATTCTTCAGCCACAATACTTGCATATGGCAATACTGTAGAAGAACCCGCAATTTGAATTGTGTCACGTGCTGCATTTGCGGTTGTTGCTACAGCTGCCCCAGAAAGTGCTAATGCAATTGCAATATTTGTAAAGCGCATCATGTTATCTCTCAATTTATGCAAATTTGGAGTACGCTACTTTTTATTGAAGTATTGTACTTATTTCGATACATGCATTTTGATTTGATAATATGACAATAAGGTTACAGCTTTATTACGATTTTATTATTTTTATTACACCAACCTGCTTATTTATTTTTTAATTATATTTCAACGATTTATAATAATTACGGTTAAATACTGATATTTTTATTACCTACTTATTCTTTAATAATTATCCCCCCTAATTCCGCATAAAGATTTCTTCAATCATGATCTAAAAATATGTCAAAGTTATGAATTTTGAATATCAAAAAAGCGCTCAATTGAGCGCTTTTTTCAAAAAACAATCTATTAATCGATTGGTGGCGTATATGTACCATCAGCAATTGAAGCTTTGATGCGATCAGACTCAGCCAGTACAAGCGCAAGCAAGTTCTTCACATTGTCTAAAGTTGCTACTGGACTTAAAGTTGTCATTTTCAATGATTGAACCTGACCGACTTTAGTCACACCAATATTCGCTTCACCACTTGCAAACAATTCATCCGCAACGTTTTGGTTCAGTGTATCGAGTAATTCTGTTGGGTAACCTTCAGGAACTACACGGAATAAGACTGATGCAAATTGTGGCTCAACCAATAACTCTAAACCATCTGTTGCTTTAATATAATCTGCAACATCACGCGTTAAAGTAACACCATGGTCAATCATAGAGCCGTAAAGCTCTTCACCGAGTGCTTCAATCGTCATCCACAATTTCAACGCATCAAAACGACGTGTTGTTTGTAGCGATTTAGACACTAAGTTTGGTACACCATGCTCTTCATCATAAGCAGAGTTTAAGTATTCCGCTTCATAATGCATAAAGCGATAGTTCGCTTCATCTTTAAGTAAGAATGCACCACAAGAAATCGTTTGGAAGTAATGCTTATGGAAATCAAGTGTGATTGAATCAGAAAGCTCGATACCATCTAACAAATCACGGTGATTATTAGATAGGATTAAAGCACCGCCCCATGCTGCATCGATATGCATCCACGCGCCGTACTTGTTGGTGATTTCACGGACTTTCTTTAAAGGATCAATTGCACCCGCATCGGTAGTACCTGCAGTTGCAACCACACATGCCACAATTTTGCCTTCATTTTGAAGGTGTGCCATGGTTTTCTCTAGTGCATCCATGTCCATACGCGCATTTTCGTCGACAGGCACAGTCACTACAGATTGGAAGCCCATTCCCATCATCGCCATGTTCTTTTGCACAGAGAAGTGAGCATTTTCAGAACAAATGACTTTAACGTTTCGCATCGCTTCCGCAGGTACACCATCACGCTGAACAGACCACGGATTGCCGTTTTCGTCTTTCCAGTTTTTCGCGATACATGCATCACGTGCAAGCAATACACCCATCAAGTTTGACTGCGTACCGCCAGAGGTGAACACACCTGCTTGACCTGCACCATAACCAACTTTTTGACGAAGCCAATCGATCAACTGAACTTCCATCAATGAACCTGCAGGGCTTTGATCCCATGAGTCCATCGATTGGTTAGTTGCGTTAATGAGTACTTCTGCGATTTGGCTAGTCACCATAGTAGGACAATGCAAATGCGCTAAAGAATGAGGATGATGTACTTTTAAGCTCTTATTGAGGAATAGCTCAACCATACGCTCTAATGACTTTTCCACACCCAATCCTTCTTTAGAAGGATTAAATGCAATTGCACTGCGTAGCTCTTTAATGCTACCGCCTGTGTACATTTTGTCATTTTGTAACCAAGCTGCTACTGCTTGAGTTGCCTGATCCATTGCTGACGTATAGTCAGCAATGGATGCAGCATCATTACAGAGCAAAGCTTTACGGTGTTCTGCAAAATCTACCATGAATTAAGCGCCTCGTACCGCAACTAATGCTTCAGAAATTGCTTTCTTAAAGCGCACAATTACTTCTTCACATTCAGCTTGGTTAATAATTAATGGGCAAAGTAGACGAATCACTGTACCGTTACGCCCACCCTTTTCTAACAACAATTTGTTGTTGAAACACGCTGCTTGGATTGCAGCAGCCAATTGACCATCTGCAGGAAGTGAACCCATATGGTCAGCAGGTTTACGCTCATCAACGATTTCGATACCGATCATTAAACCGCGGCCACGTACATTACCGATACATGGGAATTCTACAGCTAATTTCTTCAATTCAGCTTGAAGGAAATCACCGCGCTCTTGTGCGTTTTGCGCAAGATTTTGCTCTTTAATCGTTTTGATCGTAGCAAGACCAGTACCCATAGCCAATTGGTTACCACGGAAAGTACCCGTGTGACCTGCAGGCTGCCAAGCATCAAACTTACGCTTAATACCAAGTACTGCAAGTGGTAAGCTTCCACCTACTGCTTTCGACATCACTACAACATCAGGTTCGATACCCGCATGTTCAAAGGCAAACATTTTTCCTGAACGCGCGAAACCAGCTTGTACTTCATCAAGAATTAAAACGATGTTGTGCTTTTCAGTCACTTCACGAATTTTTTTCAACCATTTCACAGGTGCTGTAACCACACCGCCCTCGCCTTGAATCGCTTCAAGGATAACTGCAGCAGGCTTAGTCACACCGCTTTCAACATCTTCGATGAAGTTTTCAAAGAAATAAGTAAGCGCGTCAACACCCGCTTCACCGCCTAAACCTAGTGGGCAACGGTATTCATGTGGATACGGCATGAATTGAACGCCTGGCATTAAACCATTAACAGCGTTTTTAGCAGACAAATTACCTGTCATTGCTAATGAGCCGTGAGTCATACCATGGTAGCCACCAGAGAAGCTGATCACAGTGCCACGGCCAGTATATGTTTTTGCAAGTTTAATTGCTGCTTCTGTACCATCTGCACCAGATGGACCACAGAACTGTAGGCAGTACTCTTCTTTACCACCCGGTAATTCAGCAAGTAAAGCTTCAGTAAAAGCATCTTTTAAAGGTGTCGTTAAATCCAAAGTATGTAATGGAAGACCACTCGCTAAAGTGTCTTGAATACTTTGAATGACCGCAGGATGATTATGGCCCAAAGCCAATGTTCCTGCCCCAGCTAAACAATCGAGGTACTCTGTACCTTCAACATCAGTAACCCAGCAACCTTGTGCTTTTGCTATCGCTAACGGCAATTTACGTGGATAGCTACGAACATTAGATTCCATCTGACTTTGGCGAGTCAAATAGTATTCGTTAGTAGAATTAGGTGCAGGATTTACAGAAGAAACGCTCATATCGAATTACCATCTCTGATATGGGTTAATAGAAATAAGTCGGGTGACTTGCGGTCCTTTGACTCGGTGCTTTATAGAGTTCTAGTTAGCCTATTGTGTAGAGTTATAACTAGAGGGCGCGATGATAACGAATTTTGAAATAAAATAAATAGATTTCTATCGTTTTCACCAGCAGATTCTAAAATATTAATGTGACAAATTGATAACTTGTATAGATTTCAAACTGTACCACTTCTATTTTAGATAAGTTTGAACTTGAGCTAAAGTAAAACAGTCCAAATTATGCAAAAAATGTTCAATTTTTTTTGCTGATTTGAACTGACTTTTTCAGTATTCCTAAATTCGAGCTTGGGCTAAAGCATAGTTTTGTAACATTATGAATCTTATATATTCATGTAGTTGTACGTGTGTGATTAAAACCACTTTTTTCACTCATTTTTTTAAGAATAGTTTCAAGAGCTCTCGATTAAAATACATCAGCAACCCCATCATCACAACGACAATCCCCCACAAGGCGTCATTATGAATAATTTCATTATTTAAGGATGCCCCCAAAACTAGGGCGATGACTGGCGTCATGACATTACTCAAAGACACTGTCGACGCTGCTAAGCGGCGAATTAACCAAAAATAGCACAGCATCGCAACAATTGATGACATGATCATTGTGAATAAAAAACCCACCATCGCTTGTGTACTTGGTAGCACGGTTGGGATTTGTTTCCAAATAAATGGAATGATTAAGAGTGATCCTAGAGCTGAAACGATTAATGAACCAGTCGCCTGACTCATGGGGCTTAAAGGTGCATTAATTTGTTTGACCCAAAAAATCGAACTGATATACGACACCATACTGATCAGCATCAAAACCACACCCCAAGGATTGACTCGCTCATCTGCAGATTCTGCAAAAACAAATGTGAGACCTAATACGGCAATGACCATTCCACTCCATTGCAAAATAGACAACTTATGTGTTTTTAGAATGAGATGTCCAATGAGACCTGCAATCAATGGCGAAAATCCGAAGATCAGTGCCATTAAGCCTGACGTTAAATAATTCGCTGCCAAATAGATAAATAACTGCGCACCTATTAAATTTAGGCTACCAGCTACATAACTTTTCAGCGATACATGATCAAACGGGAGTGGATCACGCATCATTTTGAGCAACGCCAAAGCAATTATAGATGCACCAAAGTATCGAATGATGAGCACCCACATTGGATGAATTTCTGCAACACTCCATACAATGGCAAGTGGTGTTGCAGCCCATATCAATACCAATAAGGCATATATACTCGCAACGACCATTATATTTGAGGAACTAGAATTCATAATTTGCTCAAAATTAAATCAATATTTTCTTAGGCACATAAAAAACAGACCTAAGTTACCCTAGGTCTGTTGCACAATCTTACCAAGTTTACTTCACAAGTTTACGAAGGTCTTGGCTAAGATCTAAATATTTATCTGCTTCAAATGCAGCTTGTTTGCTAATCAATTTTTTAAGATGACGCATTTCTTTAGCCGCATTTACCGTAATACCACCAACAATAATACCGTCAGTCACACCGAACAATACAAATGAAGATTCTGCACGTAGCTCAGGATTGATTTCACCACGTACTAACCACTCAGCTGCTGCCATATCACCTACGAATTGGTAGTTAATGTCCAACTGATCTGTCCAGAACCATGCTGGATTAGGAGTAGGATGTTCTACACCCATCACATGGCGTGCAAAGATACCTGCTTGAAGATTGGCATTTTCCCAAGTCTCAACACGACGGTGGTTACCACAGTCACGAAGTTGAGTTGCCACATCACCTGCCGCATAAATATCAGCATTCGAGGTTTGGCAATTTTCGTTTACTTTGATCGCGAGATCAACGTCAAGACCAGCATCAACTGCCAACTGTGCATTTGGCACAATACCGATACCGTAAACCACAGCATCCGCACGAAGTTCTTCGCCATCAGCTAAAGTCACCACAATTTCTTCGCCATCAAGCTTGCACTCTGCAATTGAGGTTGAAAGACGAACATCCACACCTGCCAATTTTTGCTGTTCAAGCAAGAATTCACTCAAGATGCGTGGCGATGAACGCCCCATCACCATTGGTCCCATTTCAATGACAGTGACTTCACATTCTTTGAAACGTGCAGATGATGCAAGCTCAAGACCGATTACACCACCACCAATCAGGATGATACGTTGACCTTTTTGTAACACTGGTACAAGGGCTTGTGAATCTTCAAGATTACGCAGCGTGTAAACATGTTTGCCAAGTGCATCGAAGTTTGGAAGACGACGTGCTGCACCGCCAGTTGCAATCAGCAATTTGTCATAAGCAACAACATCACCATTTTGAAGTTCGACAGTTTTGGCTTCAGCGTTGATTTTCACGACACCATTACCGCGAATTGCTGTCACACCAAGATCTGCTAATTTTTCTTCAGATAAAATTTCAATCTTGGTTTCTTCAGGTTTTAAAATCACGTCTTTAGACAGTGGTGGACGCTCATAAGGAAGATGCGTTTCATCACCAATTAATGTGATTTTACCTTCATATTTGTTTGCACGAAGCTCAAGGATCGCACTTGCGCCTGCTTGACCCGCACCAACGATGACGATGTTGTTTACATTGCTCATGGGATTAACCTTTTAATTCCGCAGATACGATACCGAAGCCCGCAATCCACTCACTAATATCTTCATAGCAGTGAGTTGTCATTTCATACTCACCAACTTCGCTCAGTGCAGCAAATGCTGCCATCCAGCAACGCACTTCTTGACCACCACGACCACCTTCGACACGAATTTCTGCCTCAGTCATCGCTTCCATTGCAGCAAAATCTGCTTGTTTAAATTTCTCAAGCAATGCGATATCCCACTCAGGGCTCAGCGGTACTGCAACTGATGTATCTCCAGCAGCAAGTTTCTGACCAACTGCAATAATTTTCGCTTGACGAGCATTACGTGCTTCTTCAGTTGGATTACGGCCAGCAATTAAAAACTCTTCAACTTCTGGTGGCACTGAACCCATTTGAGGTGTTGGTGGATCATGAGACAAACCACCTGTACCCAATACAAGTACACGCTCATTTTCAAGATTAAGTGACTTAATATATTGTCCAACCGCACGGCCTAAAGCAATGGTACGCTTTGTGGTTGGCATTGGTGCGGCAGCGCCATTAATAAATATTGGAATCGTTTTATAACGATCAAGTTTTCCATCACAAAGGAAGTGTAATGGTTGAGTCACACCATGGTCAGCCTGCATACGATATGAGTATGCAACATCAACACCTTCATCTAGAACTTGACGCACAAGTGCCAAAGCCTTGTCTTCAGGAACATCGATTTTATTGTCAATTTTACCGTAATCCCAGTCACCAGCAGCCGTAGCACGGATACCGACACAGAAACTTGGCATAAGGTCGTAGAAAAAACCGTTAAAATGGTCTGGACCAAAAGTAATGATCAGTGTTGGATCGTAAGCTTTTACTTCAGCAGATAATTGTTCAAAAGCAGCACGTACTTTTTGCTCTTTTGACTGATCTTGAGGTGAAGCAAATTCCATTAAAGGACTGTGCGAAGCACAAATAAGTTTAACGGCCATGAGAGACTCCTTAAAAGGAAGGCAGCCTTAGAACAGGCTGCCGATAAGTCCATTTTTTAGACTAGATTTTATTCGTCAAAGAAACCAGCACGTGGTTGACGTAGACCACGAATACCCAAACCACATTCTGCATTGATCAGAACACCAGTTAAAGGTCGGTTATTTTGACGAGATGCCAAGAGCACATAAGAACCTGTCATTTCTTCAGGCTCAGGTAAGAAGTTCAACGGCATACCACGCGCGATTTTCTCAGGATCACGCGCATCTAAAAGACCTAGATTTTCTTGGCCTAATGATGCAGCACCTTTAATGTTTACATTCATACCTGACGGCGCAACAGCATTCACACGAACTTTGGGTGCAAGCTCGTACGCCAATTCCTTCATGATGCCTACGCCAGCATGCTTAGATGCTGTGTAAACTGGACCACCACCCGCAGAATATAATGCTGAGTTAGATAGTGTGAAGATTATCGAACCTTCAGATTTTACTAACTCATCAAGTGCAGCTTTAGCACCTAGAATTAATGCTTTCGTATTAATTCCCATGATTTCGTCAAACGCTTTATCAAGTTGCTCACCTGAAGTATTGACGATATCTGCGTAGTGATCCCAGATTCCTGCATTACCAATAAAGCAATCAAGCTTACCAAAACGCTCAACAGTTGCTTTTACAGCACGGACATTGTCTTCATAGTTGGCAACATCACCAGCGATTGCAACAATTTGATCACCAAAGCGTTCTTTTAAAGCATCGACTTTAGATTGTGAACGTTGTAACACACCAACGTGTGCACCTTCTTCAAGGAAGCGTTCAACTAAAGCCCAACCTAAACCAGAACCACCACCTGTGATCAGTGCAACTTCGCCTTTAAGCCAACCCATGATTACTCTCCTGCCATCTCAACGTATAACGCACCATCTTCAACAATCACTGGGAAAGTTTGAATTGGATCTGTCGCTGGTAAACATAATGCTTGACCGGTTTTTAAACAGAAGCGAGCTGAATGCAATGGGCATTCGACAGTGCCATCGTCTTCAAGATAACCTTCTGACATTGAAGCATTACCATGAGAACAACGGTCATTCATTGCGAAGAACTCACCACCATTGTTAAACACTGCAAGCGCATCGATACCGTTAACGCCGCAATCTACTTTCAACGCTTCGCCTTCGTCTAATTCGTCAACTTGGCAAACAAAAATCTTATTCATTAGAAGAATACACTCAGGTTGTGAGAGTTATAGGTAACTTGATCAAGCGTGATCTTACGGTTGAAAATTTGGAAGCCTAGGCCACCTTCAACTTTACGGATCTTGTCATGACGTTTACCACAGTAAATCGTGACATCTTTCTCTTTTTGTGTACGGTACAAAAGATATGTAACGTATACATCGTATTCGCCTTCCACTTCAGTAGTTTCTACGATCACGTTACTCACCATATGAGTTGTACGTGATGGAGGCTCTTCAGCCCAAGCCATACCTGTTTCAAGACGAGCAACACGACGCTCTAAAAGATCTTTCGTATCATTGAACACCCAAGTTGTAGGTGGTTCAATTGAACGACGACGGTCACGTGTTTGAGCATTTGGTGTTGTACGTAGCGTGTAAGAAATATCTTCAGCTAACGTATCTAACCAGTCGCGGAATTTCCAATCGTCAAGCAATTTCGCTTCACGATAGAGGAATTGGCTAATTTGATGGTGAAGTTCTAAACTCACTTGACTCATTTCATAAGCTCCTTCTCATATTCGTCAGCTGCTTTCTCAACATCTTCCCATTTTTCATGGATTAGCAAGTCTGCCCAACGACGGTACATGCCGCGTGCCGCAGTTTCTGAGAAAATATAGTTAGTGATACCAGGGATACCATCTTCACGAATTTTCTCGTTGCCAAGACCCATTTCCATAATGAGTTTGTTTTGACGCGCTTTATAACCACGTAAAACTTTTTGAATCTCGATCCAGTTTTCAGAGTCATCTTGCTCTAAGAAACCAGCCGGACCAAATGCACGTGTCGCAGAACGCTCAAACGCTTCTTTCACTTCTTGTGATGCTTCAGCATCCGCAATACAGAACGCCCATACTTCAGTTTTGTTTGGACCACGTGGGTGCCATACGCGAAGTGTTGCTGTACCGTTTAACCAAGACAATGTTGGGAACATAGTGTTATGACCAGCAAGACGTAACGCACGAATTTCACCAAGACGCTCTTTAACTTCTTCGTAAGTTTCGCGGAAATAGTTTGCTACTTCACCATCAACCCATACGTTTGCATCTGGTTTCTCTGTAAAGAAGAAGCCTGAACCGTGACCACGTGAACCATATTGGATCGCGTCTTTCGCAGTTTCCCATACAGGACGTGCAGTTTGCGCAGCACCTAATTTCTTAGTAGATTCGTCATCAGGTTTAGCACCTAATACTTGAATCGCAGATGCGTGAGAGAACAATGCATGATATTGGTCAGATGCAAACTGTTCAGCCGCAAATTTCCAGTTACATTCGATTTCCCACTTATGAACACCACCGATGATCTCAGTACCACCTGGACGACGATCTAATACGCCATCTAAGTACCAAGCGATATCACCCATGTATTCTTCAAGGTCTGGAGTTGTTTCATCCCAACAACCGAAGATTAAGCCTTTATAAGACTTCACACGGTTTACTTCGATCAAACTCCACTTCTCTTTACATGCGCCTTGAGGGAATGCACGATCTTCAAGAGGAATATCTTTAAGAGAGCCGTCTACGCCATAAGACCAACCGTGGTATGGACATGTAAATGCACGAGTGTTACCGCAGTCAGCAAAGCTCACGCGCATTGAACGGTGACGACATTGGTTTAACAATGCTTTGATTGAACCGTCTTTTTGACGTACCACGATGATCGGATCTTCACCCATATAGGTATTGAAGAAATCACCAGCCTTTGGAATTTGGCTTTCATGGCAAAGGAATAACCATGTACGACCGAACACACGTTCAAGTTCTAGTTCATAGATATCTGGATCTGTATAAATAGATGGCGTGATACGTCCATTTTGTGCATCGACTAAAGCATCGATTTCGCGCACATCAATTTTCCCACTCATGAAAAGCTCTCCTGTGACTAAATTAGACACAAACTAATAGACTCAACTTTGCAGAGATAATGAGTTTTGAACGAGTTTTGGGGAAATATTTTTTTTGTTTGAATCAAGATGTTTTATCGATAAATTAATCAATCGCTGAATACGTGAATTTTACCATATTTTAATAATAACGTTGATATTTCAATATGCTCAGCCCCACTTCACCGAATATCCATTTGTGAACTATACTCGCACTTGATCATATTTAGACATTATATGAATCAATCTTTGGATGATTTTTTATGGAACTACGACACCTACGATATTTCATTGCTGTGGCAGAAGAACTCAACTTCACCAAAGCAGCCTTGCGCCTTTATACTGCTCAGCCATCATTGAGCCAGCAGATTAAAGATCTTGAAGATGAAATTGGCGTCCCTTTGCTTTATCGTACAAAACGTAAGGTAGAACTCACTGAGGAGGGTCAAGTCTTCCTTGAACAAGCTCGCCTCACGATAGCCCAAGCAGACAAAGCAGTCGCAATGACTCGTCAGATTGCCAAATCTAAACAGCAATTGTTACGTATCGGCTTTGTTCCCGTCGTTGAAATGAAAATTTTTCCTTACGTTCTCCCTAATCTTCGTGTTCAAAACCGGGATTTAAAGATTGAATTGTTAAGCTTAAACAACTCCGATCAGTCAAAAATGTTAAAAAAAGGCGAAATTGATATCGCTTTTACTCGTCAAAATCTATTTAGTGATGAAATCGAAAGTCAATTTGTTTTACGAGAACCTTTGATTTTCTTACTCCCCAAAGATCATCCACTCGCTAAATACGATCGCATTCCAGTAAAAGAGCTCGATGGAATCGATTTCATTATTCCTTCTGAACAGCAATCTCAAACCCTAAATAAGATCATTCTAGATTTTGCAAAATATCATCAAATCAATTTAAATATTGTTCAAACTGCAGACAATATCCTCTTTAACATTAATTCTATTGGCATGAACCTGGGCTGTACTTTTCTACCTGGATATATCGCACCACTGACGATGAACAACACCGTGATTCGCCCGCTAGACGTGGAATTACCTTCAATCGATTTATTTGCAAGCTATAGAAAAAGTACTAACTCAGAAGGCGTCAAAAAATTTATGGACTTACTGAGCTCTGTTTTTTATCTTGATATTAATCGTAATTAATTAATTTTTTCAAATTAATGATCACCGTTAGAATTAGCGGTGATTTTTATTTTTTATTTTAACTGCCCACCTTAGACTTTAGTCTAATAAAGTTTTACGAATATCATCATAAATTCTATGAATTCAGGCTTTAGATTAGACTATTTTTTAAACAACCCATTAACTAACTAGACTTGATCTACCACTTAAGTCTAATGAATTAAAACAGCTCAATGCTCAATATTGATTATCAATATGCAGATTTAAACGTATTAAACACATGTTCTGTATTTTCAGTTTTAAAAAAGAGGATGATTAAATCATCCTCTTTTTTAGTTTTTTAGGATCTGAAATTATTTAACACCATGAACTGCTAGATAATTTTTGATCACCGTATTAAATTCTTCTGCTTTTTCAACTTGTGACCAGTGACCGCACTGACTGAAAATATGTGCATCAGCATTAGGAACGATATTTAAAATGTCCCAAGTACGAGACACAGGAATCACCACATCTTGAGTACCATGAATCAATAATACAGGAACTGTAATATCTTTCATTTTTTCAAAGTCTAATGGGAACTCGAAACGATCACGGTCACGCGCACCCACGACATCCATTAAACGATCAGATGCGTAGTCATTCGCCGCAGAATCAAAACGTACTTTTACCAGCTCATCTGTAATTAAGTCTTTATTTACAACGAACATTGAAAGTGTCTTACGAATACCTTCTTCTGTTAAAACTGGGTTTGCATGCGCTTTTAGGGCTGCAGTTTGTTTTGCACCACCTGTACCCATTGAAACAATACCGAGTACACGCTCTGGATAATCAAGTGCCAATTGGAATGCTAACCAACCACCTAGCGAATTACCTACTAACCATGTTTTTTCAATACCAAGTGCATCAAGAGTACGAATTGCATGATCAACCCATGCACGGATACCGTATTGAGTTCCTGGTGCAACGACAGTTTGACCATAACCAATGGTATCAATTGCGATACAACGCGCTTGCTCACCAATTGCAGGTAAATTCAACCACCAGTTAGCAGCTGCTGATACACCAGTACCAGAACCATGAAGGAATAAAATAGGCGTGCCTTCACCAATTTCATGATAATGGGTTAACTCGCCTTCTGCTGTTTCAATCCATTTATCTTCCAAACCAAAAAAAGCATCTGTTTTATAATCAGGAATCTGAACAGTACTCATAAATCTTCCTCGTAAAATCCAATATTCATCCATGTTCAGATAAATATTGTCGGTGGGTTTAAATTCAGCTTTACGCCACATATAAGCATGAATTTTAAAGCTTCACCATTTTTTTAATCATACTAAATAACGATAAAAAACAATCTTATATCTATAATTTAAGTTTTTGATTTCATTAAATATTTAAATCACTAACACTGAGATCCATACAACCAAATAACAGCCAAGCATTTATAGAAAATGATGCGGCATCATTTGATACCGCATTGTGTTAGCGTTAACACCAACTGGTAACAATATAGGCATTGAATCGCTTATATTGAAATTCGACTTAGAATGTATAGGTATAGGTTGTTGCTACACGGTGCTCTTCAAGGTCATTACCGAAGCTATAATCTGTATCGATAAACATATAGTTGAAGCCCAAGCCTTTCAACTTTCCTTCAGGCACGACATAGTTCACAATCACATTATTCTCTTTCTCTTCACCTTTAGCTTTGCCTGCACCAAAATCAATGTTATCACCATTGAAATGACGAACTGTTGCAGTTAAACCAGGAATGCCTGCATCTTTAAAGTTATAGGTATAACCTACACTCCAAGAACGCTCATCTTTACGAATAAAGCTTGCAACTGACCAGTTGTCTAAATACGGCTGCGGCACCCAACCACCTAATGTTGGGAACATGCCTGAACCACCCATGTCACCAAACATTTGCTGGTAGCCCAATTGAACGGTGTGCATACCATGATTAATTTTCGTACCTACTGAGACCGCTTGACTGTCGATTTCGCCGTACAATTTGTCGCCTGAATCACTATTATTAAAATAGCGTACATGGCTATCAAGCTTAGTTTTCTCAGTTAAGTTTGTTTTGAATGTTGCTGCTGCATAATGCTGCTGATAGATGTCTGTTACATCAGCATACCAATAGCTACCACCAAGTTCTGGCGTAAATTGATGATCTACACCCGCAATATACATGCCATCACTATTTGTTTTGGCAATTGCAAAGTTATTATGTGGGAATAAGCTAAAGTCTTGGTACTGGTTGTCGTAACGCGCATTAATCCCATCAATATACGCCAAAGTGAGCTTTGTATCTTTGATATCTTTTGATTCGAACCAAGCACCACTATATGTAGTCAACAATTGACGTGATGGATCAAAAAACAATACAGGTGACATTGGTAATAAATCACCTACTTTTAACTCAGTTTTTGCGTATTTAACTTTTAATGTTGCGCCTAATTTTGCGTTATCTTTTTCAACTTTTTTGTTCGCATAATCATATGGCATGTGAATATCATCGACAGTGCCTTGAGACTTTAAGCCCACCGCATATTGTGCCAAAAGGTCTGCACCGACTTGAATGCCTGCACCGATATCATGATAGCCAGATTTAGCATCTAAAGTGACTGCTTGTGTCCAGTTACCATAGCCACGTGTAACGTCACGTCCTGCTTCATGATTATATTCACGATCTAAATAAAAGTTTTTGAATTTCAGTTGAACATTGCTGTCTTTTACAAAATCTGCGTGTACTGTTGCACTCATCCCTGTTGCAGCAATCATTGCTAGCCATAATTTTTGATGACGCATGGCTTCATCCTATACTCAAATCAGCGTTGATGAGCATATTGCTAAATTGTGCACTCTGAAGAAATCAGACTAGAGTCTAAAAAAAATTTAGACTTTTCCGATGAAAAACAATACTTTAAAAACTCTCATTGTTATAAACAATTAATAATAGCTCAGTAACTAAGCAAATTAACTTTTACTATGGATAATTTATTATATTTTAATATCTTACAAATTAACCCAAAAGCATTTTGCCATTTTATTTAATAGTTTTTAAGTTTAACAATCACGATACGCTCTACACCAAATCACTCAATATAAGCACCCAAACATCTCACGCAATTGTTTTTTTATATGTATCTTTTCTAAATTCATAAAAAAAGCACTCCTAAGAGTGCTCTTTCAAATCACTTTTAAATTATGCGTTAAGTTCTTTTGCTTTCGCCATAGTCAAAGCTAGATCTTCAATCATGTCTTCCTGACCACCAACAGTACCACGGCGACCAAGCTCCATTAAGATTTCACGCGCAGATACGCCATATTTCGCTTCAGCACGTTTAGCGAACAATAGGAATGAAGAGTAAACACCCGCATAACCTAAAGTAGCTGCATCACGGTCTGCACGAATTGGGTTGTGCATCATTGGAATCACGAGATCTTCAGCAACATCTTGTACTTTGAACAAGTCAACGCCTGTGTCCATACCCATACGATTTGCAACAGCGATGAACAATTCAAGTGGTGTGTTACCTGCACCCGCACCGAGACCTGCAGACGCCAAGTCAACACGTACCGCGCCTGCTTCAACAGCAGCAACAGTATTTGATACACCCATACCTAAGTTGTGGTGACCGTGGAAACCCAACTCAATGCTTGGGTCCAAGTGTTGACGTAAGTGTCCAACGCGATCAATTACATCTTGAGGAAGCATGTAACCTGCTGAGTCAGTCACATAAATACAGTTTGCACCGTAAGACACCATCTTCTTCGCTTCTTCTAAAAGACGCTCTGGAGATGCCATGTGAGCCAACATTAAGAAGCCCACTGTGTCCATTTCTAATTTACGCGCAGCGGTGATGTGCTGTTCAGAACAGTCAGCTTCAGTACAGTGAGTTGCAACACGAATCGTTGATACACCGATTTCATGTGCCATTTTCAAGTGGTCAACCGTACCGATACCAGGAAGAAGAAGTGCAGAAACTTTTGCATTCTTCATACGCGGTACAACAGCAGACAAGTATTCTTCGTCAGTCGCAGCAGCAAAACCGTAGTTTACTGATGAACCACCAAGGCCGTCACCGTGAGTGACTTCAATTAATGGTACGCCTGCATCATCAAGTGCTGTTGAAATTGCAATCATTTGCTCAACAGTCGTTTGATGGCGCTGCGGATGCATACCATCACGTAAAGTCATATCATGAACAATAATCTTAGACATGCGGTTGCTCCTTAAGCTTCTTCTTTGTTGAATACGTGTTCAGCAAACATTTCTGCTGTACGAGCAGCTGCAGCTGTCATAATGTCGAGGTTACCTGCATATTTCGGCAAGAAATCACCCAAACCTTCTACTTCCAAGAAGATAGAAACACGGTTACCATCAAAAATTGGACCATTTACAAGTTTGTAACCTGGTACATATTTTTGCACTTCTTTAATCATCGCGTGAACTGATTCAGTGATCGCAGCTTGATCTGGCTCACCTTCAACAAGACAGTGTACTGTGTCACGCATCATAAGTGGTGGCTCAGCAGGGTTAATGATGATGATCGCTTTACCTTTTTTCGCACCACCAACTTTCTCAATAGCACCCGCAGTTGTACGTGTGAATTCGTCGATGTTTTTACGTGTACCAGGACCTACAGATTTTGTAGACACAGTCGCGATGATCTCACCATATTCAACAGGTTGAACACGTGAAACTGCTGCAACCATAGGAATTGTCGCCTGACCACCACACGTTACCATATTCACGTTAGGCACTTCACCTTCTGCAAGTAAAGCTTCTAAGTTCACAGGTGGAACACAGAAAGGACCAATTGCAGCAGGTGTTAAGTCAATCATCAGTACACCAAGTTCATTTAACTTGCGGCTGTTTTCAGCATGTACATATGCAGACGTTGCATCAAAAGCAATTTTGATATCATCTTCAATGACGTGAGGAAGAAGACCATCAACCCCTTCTGCAGTGGTTTTTAAACCCATTTTCGCAGCACGAGCAAGACCTTCAGAAGTAGGATCGATACCCACCATCCAAACTGGCTCTAACCATTCGCTACGTTGAAGTTTGTAAAGCAAATCAGTACCAATGTTACCTGGTCCGATCATTGCACATTTAATCTTTTTCATTAACGTACTCTCTCAAAATTCCGACTTATTCAGCAGCGAAAGCAGCAGTCACTGAACCAAAGCCTTCAATCTCAACTTTGAATTCATCACCTGGGTTTGCTACAACCATAGGGCCTAATGCACCTGTTAAAATAATGTCACCAGCTAACAATGGACGACCACGACGTACCATTTCATCAGCAAGCCAGACAGCTGCATTTAAAGGGTTTGCTAAGCAAGCCTTACCAACACCTTGAGACACGACTTCTTCACCACGTGTCATGATCATTTTACAATTCACTAGATCAAGGTTATCGAGTTTTACAGGACGTGAACCCAATACAAATGCAGCTGAAGATGCATTATCTGCGACAGTGTCAATCAAACTGATCTTCCAGTTTTCAATTCGACTATCCACCACCTCAACAGCAGGAAGTGCATAATCAGTCGCGCTGATAATGTCAGCATAAGTGTGTTTTTCTTTCGTTAAATCTTGTTTGATCACCAAAGCGATTTCCGCTTCTACTTTAGGTTGGATCAATAGACCTGCAGGAATCGCCTCTCCATCACCATAAGCCATGTCTGCAAACAGCATACCGAAGTCAGGTTGATCTACACCGAGTTGTGCTTGAACCACTTTTGATGTCAAACCGATTTTACGCCCAACTAAACGACGACCTTCTGATAAGGCACGCGCTGTATTCACTTCTTGTACAGCGTAAGCGATATCTACATCAGCAGCTTCACCACCCAACGTTGGGCGAATTGGTGCGATTGCACTTTGTGATAATTCAGCAGTTCGTAACGCTTGTGCTACTGATTCAACTACAGCAGAATTAGACATCAAGACTTCCTTCAACTTCATTCGATGATCTATTTGACCTTAGGAAATTGCTTGAAAACAACCTTCTAAAGGACAAATTCTTTTAGAGAGATACCTGCATCTCTGATGAGAGCTAGAATGGAAAAATCTTGACCTATATGCCAATACTTATTTTCTTTATGACAATAGTTTCAGACTATAAATAATTTATCAAATCAAGACACTATCTTATTGTTTTACATGTTTTTAAAAATTTATTATTTAAATATACAGAATGTTTAATCTATTTCTAATACTACTTATTAGACCATTGATAATAGAATTATCCATGAATTACAAATTATTAATGCACTAATCCAAAGACAAGTTATATTCTTTTATTGTTCAACTACAATTCAATTAAAATGCATTTTAAAAGCCTTGTTAAGGCGACTTAAGTCGTAAAATCGGTGTTGAATATTACAATTGCTACTATCTCATCACCAAATAATCACATTTTCTCTCCATCAAAAAAGATTAGAATAATCTGTAGAATATTCATCAGGTGAAGATACAGAGATAACAATGAAATTATTAAAACTGCCACTATTGATCTTAGCTACTGGCATTAGCTTTTCGGTACTTGCTGACACAGAACCTAAAACTAATATTATTAATCTTCAAGCAGATGCTTCTAAACAAGTCTCTAATGATGAAATGCACGCCATTCTATTTATTGAAAAAAGTAATAAACAGCCTGCACAACTTTCAACACAAATGACCCAATTGATGAATCAGGCCATCAACATCAGTAAAAAATACCCCCAAGTTAAGGTCGAAACAGGTTCTCAGACCACTTACCCTGTCTATGACAACAACAATTCAACAAAGCTGAAGGAATGGCGCGGCCGCGCTGAAGTGAATATTGAAAGCAAAGATTTTAAAGCAGCGAGCCAGTTAATTAGCGAGTTACAACAAGATTTTCAAACACAATCGATTAATTTCACTGTTTCCACTGAAAAACGAAAGCAGGTTGAAAATGAGTTATTGACAGAAGCCACGCAAAATTTCCAACAGCGCGCTCAGGTTCTCACTAAAGCTTGGAATCGTTCTAGTTATAACTTGGTTAACTTGAATATGAACACCAATAATTATTCACCAAGACCATTAGCCATGGCACGTGCCGCAATGGTTGTAGAGAGTGCACCCGCTGCAGACTCACAAAATATGGCTGCTGGAGAATCAACAATCACAGTCAATGCAAATGGATCAATTCAATTAAAATAGTTCGCTATTAAAGTTCAAAAAGCCACTCAATAAGTGGCTTTTTTTGTTTCTTACTTTTTAAATGGGAAGGCATATTTCACAATACGTCCCAAAACCTGACCATATTGTTTAAATAAACTCGCATTATTGTAATTCAGGCCGTATTTTTCACACACCGCTTTCACTTTAGGCCCCATTTGACGGTAACGTCGAGCAGGAATATCTGGATAAAGATGATGCTCAATCTGATGACTCAAATGCCCCGTCAAAATATGGAATCCTTCAGAACCTGTCAGGTTAGAAGACCCACGAATTTGACGCATATACCAATGGCCACGGCTTTCATTTTCTAAAACTGACTTTGGAAAAACTTCCACATCTTTGGTGAAGTGACCGCAGAAAATGATACTGAATGTCCAAATATTACGAATACCATTAGCGACTAAATTACCTGTGAAAACGGGTAATGCTGCAGGACCTGCAATGAGTGGGAAGAAAACATAATCTTTAAATAACTGTTTCCCCATTTTCTTTTTCATCGGGTTCAAACGTTGTTGAAATTCTTCTTTGGTCATGCGCCCTTTTAAGCGCTTACCAATTTCTAAGTTCTGAATCGCTACACCCCACTGGAATAACAAACAGAATGGAATACTGTAAAGTGGTTGTAATAAATATCCTTTTTTCCAGCGTTGCTCTGGGAACAAACGAAGAATTCCATAACCAATATCATCATCCATACCTTTAATATTGGTATAGGTATGGTGTTTGTAGTTGTGGGTTTGGCGCCAATCATCAGATGTGCCGACGATATCCCATTCGTAAGTTGTCCCTTTAAATTTAGGGTCGTTCATCCAATCATATTGACCATGCATCACATTATGGCCCAACTCCATGTTTTCCATGATTTTGGCAAAACCAAGCAAGCCTGTGCCTAAAAGCCATGCTGGAGGAAACCAGCCAGCAAATAAACATGCACGTCCAAGGATTGAACTGTAGCGAATCGCTGCATACACTCGCTTAATATACTTTTCGTCTTTTTCACCTAAATCATCAAGAACTTCCTGCTTAATTGCATCAAGTTCACGTGCGAGTTCATCAAGTTGTGCATCAGTGAGTTCACGATTTTTTGGGTTTTTGAAATATTGTGCTTGAACTGGCATATTCATGATTATTCTCGCTTATAGGTCGATAGTGAGATCAGACTGAGCTGAATTGATACAGATTTTGAGCAGATTTCCAGGCTCAGTATTTTCTGCACCATTGACGAGGTTTTTAGTTGCACCTTGCGCTTTATGGCATGCACATTTATTACATACCCCCATGCGGCAACCGTGCTGTGGGCGAATATTTTGTTGCTCTAAACTTGCAAGTATTGATTGTCCCTTTGGAATCGTGACGACCTTATTTGATTTCGTAAGTGTGACCTGAACAAAACCAGTTTCATCACTAATGAATGGTTCAACACTGAATGCTTCACCTTTAAATTTATGAACACGAGTATCAGTTAGTTGTTCAGCAACTTGCACAAATCCTGCTGGACCGCATGCATAAACCGTATATTGATCTAAGGATTCGATAGCAGTTAAATGCGAATCTTCTAAACGGGAATCAGCCACTTCATCTTGAGTGGTAAAAAATTCAACATTAAAATTTGAGTGTTGATTCGCCAAAGCAATCAACTCTGTTTGAAATGCTAAATCTTCTGTTTTTTTTGCCCAGTACATCAATTTAACTGACTGAACTAATTTTTTTTCTTGCTGCAATAATGCCTTGATCAAGCTGTACATTGGAGTAATACCACTCCCTGCGGCCAGCATTAATAGAGGTGTATTTACACTTCCAAGTGTCATATCTCCATAGGGTGCACCAAACTCAACAATATCGCCTACCTCAGCAATATCGTTAATCCAAGAACTGACTACACCCTCATCGACTTTCTTAGCAGTCAACAATACATGTTGAGTGTCGATTTTGGTCAAACTATAGGTACGTTCAAAACAACGACCTCGTGTCGTGACAATAACTGGATGATGTTGCCCTGCTTCACCAAACTGAAATTTTCGATTAACCGCAATTTTTAAGCTGACCGTATCATTTGCAACTTGTGTACGTTCAACAATTTTGCCTAATGATTGATTCACCGACCAAATTGGATCGATCTTTTGCAACCAAAAATTGGCAGCATTCGGATCAAATACAGCATTTACTGCGGATCTAATCAAATTTTTAGGTGGCTTAACTGCTTGCATTATGGGCTCATCACAGTGGGTTTAGAATTATTATACACATGTATATATATTTGTATAGACACTTGTATATCATCTATTGATTTCCATATCCTGACACAGATCGATATAATGCAACTCTAACTGTAAACTTCTGATATTTATGAGCAGCTCTACGATTACTCTTTCTCCTCTACATGCCAGTGAATCCGCATCCATTTTGGAGCATCCAACTGCACGTACAGTCGGAAGAAAAGCCACAATCACGAAAGAAGAATTATTCCAAGCTGCTCTCAACCTTATCGGACCTCAAAAAAGCATCGCATCTTTAAGCTTGCGCGAAGTTGCCCGTGAAGCAGGAATTGCGCCAAACAGTTTTTATAGACATTTTAAAGATATCGACGAACTTGCCATTGAATTGATTGATCGCTCAGGTATTGTTTTACGTCAAATCTTGCATCAAGCTCGCTTAAAAGCAGTTCGCAATTCAAGTATTGTGCGTAGTTCAGTTGAAGTATTTATTGAACAGTTAGATGCTGACGAAGGTAATCTGAGCCTGTTGTTACGTGAAGGTTATACTGGTTCTGCCTCTTATAAAGAGGCGGTTGAAAAACAGCTCAATTACTTTCAGCAAGAACTCATGGATGATCTTGTTCGTCTCGAGCAAAATAACTCTCATAAAATCAAGCATCCAGAATTGGCTGCAAAAGCGATTACTCAATTGGTATTCACTATGGGTGCTAAATTAATCAACATGCCACACGATGAAAGAAAAGTTGTAGCTGAACAAACGATGACGATGATCCGAATGATTTTAGAAGGCGCACGTCATCTGAAAGAATAAATACTGAGTGTAAAAAAAGCCCTTCAGTTGAAGGGCTTTTTTATTACTTTTCCCAAATAACTTCTTTATTTTGAGCAACCCAAGTTGGAATAAGAGCTTCGTACTTCGCCTCAATTTTATTACGCTTAATCTTCATAGTCGGCGTCAACATATCGTTATCCATCGTCCACAAATCCATAATGACCACAAAGAATGCAATTTTTTCATGTGGCTCAAGCTTTTCATTAATTTCATTCTTCAACTCAATTAATTTTGCTTCGATATCATCACGTTTATTATCTTGTTGCAATTTATTGCGAATTTCTTCTGCCAACATCACAAAGGCGATCGGCTGTTTATGGCTTGCACCACCAACACAGACAGATTCAATCATTTGGTTATTACCAATCTTTTGTTCAATTGGTACAGGCATCACATACTTACCTTTCTGAGTTTTAAAGATGTCCTTTACACGTCCAGTAATTTTTAGACGGCCAGTCGCATCAATTTCACCCATGTCTCCTGTTCTTAAATAACCATCCTCAGTCAAATCTTCAGCTGTTTTTTCTGGGTTCTTGTAATAACCCAACATGGTTCCTGGGCTTCTGACTAAAATCTCACCATTCTCATCAATCTTGCAGTCTACTCGTGCTTGAACATGTCCGACATATCCACTCATATATTCACCCATACGTGTGATATGCGAGTATCCACAGTTTTCTGTCATTCCATAAACTTCAAGCAACTCTAAGCCCAAATTACGATACCATTTAATAATATCGACGGGTAAAGGTGCAGAACCCGTTAAAGCATAACGAACATGATTCAAACCCAATTTTGCCAAGAGTTTTTGCTTAATCTTATTGCCCAAGAATGGGATTTTAAACAACACGTTTTGTACATTCAGTGGAATTTTTTCATTAATCCCCAAATAAAATTTAGTCCATAAACGTGGCACAGAAAAGAAGATCGTTGGTTTTGCACGATTAAGATCTTCAATAAATGTATCTAATGAATTGGCAAAATAAACGGTAAAACCACAAATCATCACGGATGATTGAATAAATACACGCTCTGCAACATGAGCTAGCGGCAAGTAAGATAAAGCACGATCTTTTTCTGAAACACCAAACGTAGATTTCAGCTCACTCGCAGGTGAGAGCAAGGTCTTATAACTTTGCATAACGCCCTTAGGTAGACCTGTACTGCCCGAGGTATAAATAATGGTCGCAAGCTCATCCTCGTTTGGAAAATAAGGCTCACTGGTTGGTGCTGTTTTCGCAGTGATTTCATCCCATGTTGGCGCATTATAGTCAGGTGCCAATGGCAATTTAATACAATGCATATCTTGCGGGATGATTTGTTTCACATCGTTCCAACTGTCGCCAATACCATCCAATTTACCGATAAACAAAGCCTTAGTTTCACTATGATCTAGAACATATTTGGTTCCTTCACCATTGAGAGTCGTATATAAAGGAACCGACACATGACCTGCCATCCAAATTGCAAGATCTGCCATAATCCAATGCGCACTATTCTTACCAAAAATTGCAATCTGAGAACGACCAGGCAAATTCAAAGATTGTAAATAAGCAGCCATTTTTTTGACTTGACTGGCCACTTCTCCCCAAGTGTATTTAATCACCTGACCATTTGGTAAAGGCTGAACCAAGAAATCTTGGTTTGGCGATTTCTTTTCCCAATACATTAAATAGTGAATATGAGTCGGTAAAAACTCAAATTGGTTGTTGTTCTGATTTACTTCCATGTGTAATGACTCCCAATAACGCATCATTGTTGTTATGTAATGACTCATAACCGAAAGCTGATTTAATCGTTTTAAACTCGTCCTGAGTTCCTGATTGCCGAGTAAAAACTACAGCTTTACGATTTAAATTTTCGAATTATTTTCTATTTTCTATCATGAATTCTGATCAAAATCCAACCATTATTTTGCTCAGTTTAATAGCGCTATATTTTTGATAAAATTGTAATTTAAGACCAATGTGTTGATGATTATCGCCAATGTACTTGGACAATGATTATCCTATAACTAAATCAAACTCATGGATAGAGATTGATCATTATGGCTCAGATTGCCACTATTTTACGTGCAAAAACTCAACTCATGGCTGTCAAAGCCCTCACCCTTGCAATCCCAGTATCACATCCTCTCGTATTTGCGGGTGAAGATTCATCAATGCAATTGTGTGGCAATATTGCTCAGCTCGGCATGAAAAAAGTGATGATTGTGACTGATGCAGTATTGGTCAAATTAGGTGTCATACAACCCATTCAAGATCAATTACAGCACAATGGGATTGAAGTTGTTATTTTCTCTGATGTAAAACCTGATCCAACTTGTGAAATTGTCGAAAAATCTCTAGCACTGTTTAAAAATACCGCATGCGATAGCGTATTGGGTATAGGGGGTGGTTCGACGATTGATACAGCAAAAGTATTAGCGCTCGCAGCCGCAAACCATAAATCGCCTAAACAACTTTTTGGAATTTTAAAAAGCCGTAAACCTGCATATCCATTGTTCGTGATTCCGACCACCGCAGGTACAGGTTCTGAAGTTACCATTGCCGCAGTTATTTCAGACAGTGAAACTCATATTAAAGGCTTAGTTATTGATCCCAAAGTCGTTCCATTAGCAACTGCTTTAGATCCCGTCATCATGAAAGGCATGCCACCTGCTATCACTGCTGACACTGGCATTGATGCCCTTACTCATGCAATTGAATCGTGGGTAAGCGGATTCGCCAACAAACAATCAGATTATTACGCCAGTGCAGCCATGAAATTGATCATGGAGAATTTAAAAAAAGCATTTGAAGATGGTCAGAATATTGCAGCACGTGAAGCAATGGCGCTCGGTTCTCATTATGCTGGTTTGGCAATGAATAGTGCTGGAATTGGCTATGTACATGCTTTGGCGCATCAATTAGGGACTCAATATCAAATCCCACACGGACGCGCTAATGCCATTATCTTGCCTCATGTTCTAGAATTTAATCGTAAAGCATCAGAAAAACGCTTAGCACTAGCAGCGAAGAAAATTGGTTTAAGCTCGTCACACACTTCGGATGAACAAGCCGCAAATATATTCATTCAAAGCGTAAAGCAATTACTCAAAGATTTGAAAATCAATACTGAGATTCCGAATTTAAAAAAGCAAGATTTCCCAGAGATGATTAAATCTGCTTTTACTGAAGCCCATGGAATTTATGCCGTACCAAAATACATGAATTATTCAGATGCTGAGCAAATTTTAAATCGACTTTAATGCCAATAAGGCACGAATAAAAGCTCAGTATACAATCGTGTCTACTGAGCTTTTTTAATTTGCGACAAGGAATGCCGCCATGTTAAAAAATTTAGATTCACTAAACCCTTTTATTCATGTCACGATTGAGAATAGAATCCTGACCATCAAAATTGATCACCCCGAGCAAAAAAATGCTTTAACTGGGGAAATGTACAATGACATTGCAAAAATATTGGATGCGGCAGATCAATCTCAACAAGTGAATGTTGTGATTTTACAGGGTAACGAACATGATTTTACCGCAGGAAATGATCTGAAAGATTTTATGTCTGCCGCTCAAAAATATGTTGGTTTAGCCGCTGATGCTACACCACCATTTGTCTTCCTAAAAGCGATCGCAAGATTTTCTAAACCTATTATTGCTGCGGTACGTGGCTGCACTATAGGCGTTGGCGTCACTATGCTATTTCACTGTGACATGGTATACGCTCACCCCGATACAGAATTTCAAATTCCATTTGTAAGTTTGGGATTATCTGTAGAAGGTGGCACCAGCCTTCTTTTCACTGAGTTGGCTGGTTATCATATGGCTGCCGAATTATTGCTCACAGGTCGAAAATTTTCAGCGGAAGAAGCGCTAAAATGTCGAATCATCAATCAGATTTGCGAGCAACCTGAACAATTAGCTTTGCAGCGAGCTCAACAGATGAGTCAACTGCCAATGACCACGCTAAAAATTATTAAAAAACAAATTCGACCCGAGCAAGATCAAATTCTGAATTGTATTGTTCAGGAAGCTGAGGTTGTTGCAGAACGTTTAACATCACCTGAAATGATTGAAGCCGTGATGGCTTTCTTACAAAAAAGAAAACCTGACTTCAATCAATTTCTGCAGTCCTAAAAAAAGCACCCTAGGGTGCTTTTTTTATTTTATGGCTTTACCACCACCAAGACTCGAATCGCTTCAGGCGTTACAGCTAAACCTTCTAAAAGGCTTAAGCCTTCTTTTTGAAGCTTCTGCAAACGTGCAATTTCATCTTCGCGAATACTTGGGTTAAATTGTTTCAAATAACTTAAACGATCAATTTCATATCGCCATTTATTGCTATAGATTTCTTTCGCTTGCTGTTTTAATTCAGGCAAAGCACCTTTTGCAATGTCTAAAGCTTGTGCATAACGTTGTTCAACGACATCACGACGTGCTTTCACCACTTGGCGACAACTATTACCGTCAAGATGATGTAAGTATGGTTTCAAAATATCTGGTGCAATTTTAGCTGATAAATCTTGGCCTTTTTCACTTAATAACACACGAATCAATTGTGTTGGTAAACTCGCTGGCAAGTTCAATGCTTTCGGTGCAATCACATCCACTTTGAACCACACCTCAACTAAAACTGAACCTTGTGGTAAAGCTGCAGATTTCAATAACGCCACATTGGTACTACCAAACGATTGCGTATTGATCATTTCCATGACACTTTCAGTGAAAGGATGCTCTAGCGTTATGTATTGCGCATCTTCACGGATCTGAGCCTGATCACGATAGAACGTCACGGTCATGCCTTCCTCATCCAAAGTCAGACCTTGGATTTGCATTTGATCAGTAGGCTTAATAATCACCGTGCCATTACTTTGCTCATCAAAATCAATATTGGTTGACGCCATGAAGCGTTTCATAAACATTGGCAAAGTCGTATTGTCATCATACTCTTCAAGCGCTTGCACAATTTCTTGCGCAACCATTGGGCGACAAGAATTGTATTCCAATAAACGATCACGTCCTGCTTGTAGCTCTTGCTCTAAAGCTTCTCGTTGCACACTTACAGCTTCAAGCAAATCTTCAAACGCTTGACCTTTATCAGCCAACAAGCAATCTTTAAGATCAATAATAAAGTTTTCTTGTAAGGTTTGCGCGGTCGGAGAAATATTGCTGAAAATATTTAATGCTTCATTGTACCAACGGAACATACGCTCTTGTGCAGTGCCCACTAAATATGGCACATGAATCTGAATACGGTTTTCTTGACCAATACGATCAAGTCGACCAATACGCTGTTCAAGAACATCAGGGTTCGCTGGCAAATCAAATAGAATTAAATCTGAAGCAAACTGGAAGTTACGACCTTCTGAACCAATTTCTGAACACAATAAAATCTGAGCACCATAGGAATCTTCTGCAAAATAAGCAGCTGCTTGGTCACGCTCTAATAGACTCATGCCTTCATGGAACATTGCTGTACGAATCCCTGCATGGATACGTAATGCATTTTCTAAAGCTTCAACCACAGGCCCACTACGCGCAATGAGTAAGACTTTTTTATGCTTTAACTGAGTACGGAGCATTTCCATAATCCACGTTACACGCGGATCAGTTTCCATCCAAGCCCCGTCCAATTGCGCTTCTTCTGGCCACATTTGTTCACGAAGTTTACCATCCATCGACCATCCTTCTGGCGCAGGTAATGGTGCAGGCTGACAATCACGACCAGGGAAGCCTTGAATCGCTTCACGTGTATTACGGAATAGTACACGTCCCGTACCGTGACGATCTAACAATTCATGAATTGCACGGAAACGCTGTTCTGGCTCATCTTCAATCTTGTGACCCAGTAACTGCTCAATTGCTTGGAAATGATCAGCTTCAAGGGGTTGATCCGACATCAGCACTTCCGCAATTTGAGCAGTTTGCTGATATTTTTCTTCTTCATCTAAGAAACGATCAAGTGAACTGAAACGTTGCGGATCGAGTAAACGTAAACGAGCAAAATGGGACTCGACCCCTAACTGTTCAGGCGTTGCAGTCAGTAAAAGTACGCCTGCTGTTTTTTCAGCAAATTCTTCAACAAGGTCATAGCGGTCATTACCCCCTTCTTCTTCTGACCACATCAAGTGATGTGCTTCATCCACCACAAGCAAATCAAAACCTGCTTCGAGCGCTTGCACACGTAAATCTTCATGGTCGATCATAAGATCAACAGACGCAATGATGCACTGTTCAGTTAAGAACGGATTCAATTCTGGATCATGTTCTTTGATCGAAGCAGTACGCGTTAAATCAAATAGCGAGAAATTCAAATTGAAACGGCGACGCATTTCAATCATCCACTGATATTGCAGCGAATCAGGTACTAAAACGAGGATGCGTTCAGAACGTCCTGTTTTAAGTTGCTGGTGTATGATTAAACCTGCTTCAATAGTTTTACCTAGACCAACTTCATCCGCCAATAAGACACGTGGAGCAAAGCGCTTACCTACTTCATGCGCGATATAAAATTGGTGAGGAATCAATCCAACACGAGCACCCACCATGCCACGTAATGGACTATTTTGCATATTAGCTTGCATTTGTAATGCTTCAATACGCAGGTCATACCATTCTTTATAATCAATTTGGCTTGCCAGTAAACGATCAAGTGGTTTAGACAATTGAATCGTCGCACCAACACGAGTTTCATTTAATGATTTACGTTCATCAGTACCATCTTGTAACTGACGAATTACGTTGTAACGAATAACGCCACCACGCTCTTCTAATGATTCGACTTTCCAGACGATGCCCTCTTGGTCTTGAAGCTCATCATTCACATTGAACACAATTCGAGATAAAGGTGCGTTACTACGTGCATAGACACGGGTTTCGTCACTTTTAGGAAAGAGGATACTAATTGATCGTTCATTTACATCAATCAAAACCCCTAAACCTAACTCTGTCTCTGTGTCTGATAACCAACGTTGACCAATAGCAAACTGCTGCAATTTTTCCACCTTATCTCAAGTTAGGACTGAAAACTTATGCTCAAACAGGAGATGATTTGAGCAAAATTTAACGTCTATAAGCAATATATTTTGACATAAAGCCCACCAAAAAGTGAGCAATATTTAGCAACGATATACTTAATTGATCATAACCATAATTTCATCATGATCAGATCATAAAAATATTCGTATGCTGATTTTAAAATGTGTATTTAGAACGGCACTGGACAATGAAAGTTCAGTCGTTCACCGGTAACAGGATGATTGAAACTTAACTGCTCTGCATGCAAACAGAGTCGATCTTTCAAAGCTTGTTGCGCTGGTGTTGCATACAAAGTATCCCCTACGATGGGATGCCCTAAATGCTGCATGTGAACGCGAAGTTGATGTGCTCGACCTGTGATTGGCGTTAATTTTACGCGTGTCACCCACTGATCTTGAATTTGAAATTGTTCAACTGCTTCCCAATGCGTTAACGCTGCTTTATTGTGATGCGCATCTACGATATGCAATGGCGGACGCGATGGGTCGTAAATCACAGGAATATCTACAGTTCCTAGACCTTTTACATATCCCACGACTAGTGCTTGATAAGTTTTATCCGTTTCACGTTCTTGAAATTGGCGAGAGATCGATTTTTGACCTGTTTTACTGAGTCCAAACACCAATAAGCCTGATGTATCACGATCTAAACGATGAATCAGAAGCGTACGTGGTTCTTCTTGAAGAAGACGATTGATAACGCAATCTTGAAGATCAGGCGTTTTGCCCGGAACAGAAAGTAATCCAGCTGGTTTGTGAATCACCATAAAATCTTGATCACGATGAATGAGATGTTCCTGAAGAAAATGACTCAAATTTCTATTCCTAGCAGATCGTGAAAACAAGGCGGCAATAATAGAAAGCTTAGCGATAAATTACAATCTTGAAATGGACAAACAGTGATGATTTTTCCGATATCTGATAGAAATTAAATCAATCTAACGATTCAAATGAATTAAGTTTTATTTTTGACATCTAGCAGTCTTTTCTCAGGATTGGAAGCAATTGAGAAAGTGTGCAATTTTGCACAAATGATTCAAAATCTATATGTGCGCCATTGGCTCTCCACAAGCCAATCAAACTCACCATTGCGACTGAATCTAAGCCATAGTTCCGTAAATCTTGAAATGGATCAATTTCAAAAATATCGAATTCGAGATATTCAGCAATAGACAGTAATATGCCCTTTTCAGAAAGAATAAATGAAGTCGGCGCACTTAATTCCAGCATTCGAATCATGGCAGAGGTATTCATATGATGAATACCTTGTTCTACATAGTTCTCAATCCACTGTAAATGTTGGCTCTTCGTTTCTACATGAACAGCATCGTTCACCACACAAATTTGAGGAGTGATCGAAATGATATGCTGTAAAAGTTGTTTTATAGGTGAATTGATCATGCCAGACACAATCAGTTGTTTTTTTTCTGCCAGTAATTCACCCAACTGCGCTACTTTAGAAAATGATTGCTGCTCTTCAATTTCAATCACTTCAATATCTAAAGCCTGAGCTTTTTTAATTAAGCGATTTAAATGAATTAATAATTCTTGATGTTGGTCATTGCTATATTCAACTAAACGTTGAAATCCAAAAACCACCAAGACGCATTGTTCAGCTTGAATGGACCACTTTGCCAAACTCGCGCTGAGTTCAATTTTTTTGGGTGGTGTATAAAAATATGACATTGCCACTTTAATCAGCTAAAGCCAAGAAAACTTCAATGGCATGCAGCGCAATTTCAGCATCTTCAAAAGATTTAGCACCTGAAACTCCCACGGCTCCCACCAATTGCCCTTGATAAATAATGGGTTCCGCACCTTCTAACATTCCCGACAATGAGTGAACAGTCAGAAAACCCAATTGCCCATCTTTGATCAGCTCTTCAAAAATTTGAGATGGGTGGCGGCTCAAAGCTGAACATTTTGCTTTTTCAGCTGACAAATTCGCAGTCATCGGAGATGCACCATCCATGCGTTTCATTGCAAGTAAACTTCCAGTTTCATCTACAACAGAAATACTGACATTCAACTTTTTATCAATCGCATATTGTTGCGCACGCGTCAGTAAGAACTCCGCGTCTTCTAAAGTTAAATAATGTTTTAATTTCATTTCTATTTTAAGTCCGTGAATTTTATACGTGCAAAAAAGCCTACAGTATTTACACTGTAGGCTTATGTTAATAGATTTTCAAAAAAATTCTATTTTAAACGCGCAAATACATTCTTAGCTGCTTGAATAGTGAACGCAATATCTTCATCGGAATGCGCACTTGAGATAAAGCCGGCTTCAAAAGCAGAAGGCGCTAAATTTACACCTTCATCCAACATGCCATGGAAGAATATACGGAACATTTCAACATCGCATTTCAACATTGAATCAAAGCTTGTGATGTCTTCTTGATCAGTGAAATACAACCCAAACATACCTCCAACCTGTTGAGTCTTAAATGGTATACCTGCTTCATCTGCGGCAGTCTGTAAACCAACCAATAACTTTTCGAGCTGTGCAGTTAGATTTTCATAGAAACCTGGTTGACGAAGATGTTTAAACATCTCAATCCCAGCTCTCATTGCCAGCGGGTTACCTGATAAAGTTCCTGCTTGGTAAACTTTACCTAGAGGTGCAATACATTCCATCACTTCGCGCTTACCACCAAATGCGCCTACAGGAAGACCTGCACCAATAATTTTACCTAGCGTAGTTAAATCAGGTGTAACACCGTAGTGTGCTTGAGCTCCACCTAATCCAACACGGAATCCAGTCATCACTTCATCAATAATGAAGACTGAACCATGCTCATCACACACATCTCGAATGGCTTGCAAGAATCCATCAATTGGTTTAACCAAGTTCATGTTACCTGCAACAGGTTCAACAATAACCCCCGCAATTTCGGAACCAAACTTAGCAAAGCATTCTTTTAAAGTCGCAATATCATTGTATGGAAGCGTTAATGTATGTTTTGCAAAATCAGCAGGAACACCCGCTGATGTCGCCTCGCCTTCACCACTTGTGAGTAGACCAGAACCTGCTTTCACTAAAAGTGAATCTGAGTGACCATGGTAACAGCCCTCAAACTTAACAATCTTGTCACGACCTGTATACCCACGTGCAAGACGAATCGCAGTCATTGTTGCTTCTGTCCCTGAGTTGGTCATACGTACCAATTCAATCGACGGCATAATTTCACAGATAATATCTGCCAATGTCGTTTCATGCACTGTAGGTGCACCAAAACTTAGACCATCAACAGCGGCTTCTTGAACAGCTTTAATGATCGCAGGGTGTGCATGTCCTAAAATCATTGGTCCCCATGAACCAACATAATCCACATAGCGTTTGCCATCTACATCGTACAGGTAGGCACCTTGAGCTTTTTCAATAAATACCGGCGTACCGCCTACACCATTAAAAGCACGTACTGGTGAATTCACACCACCAGGAATATGTTTGCTGGCTTGTTTAAATAATTGTTCTTGCTTAGGAGATAAACTCATGAAAATCACTCAACTCAAAAAAGTAAAAAATTTAAGCTTGTTTAGTAAATAGTTCTGACCAATCGTAAACACGTTGACCAACGGTTGACATAGACCGACCCAATACATCGCTAATAACAGCACAAAGATCTGCTCCGGCAGCAATCACTTCAGCACCATTTTCAACCGTCAAACCTCCAATCGCGCAAATAGGTACATTTAATTTTGCTTTTGCAGCTTTTAATGTTTCTAAACCAATATTACCTGCTTCAGGTTTGCTTTGTGTCGCATAAATTGCGCCAAATGCTACATAATTTGCGCCGTCTGCGATCGCTTGCTCAGCTAGTTCAATAGAATTATTACAACTACGTCCAATTAAGACGTTTTTTGGCAATCTTTCCACAGCCTCTAGGATTGAACCATCATCTTGACCAAGATGCACACCCACGCCATATTTGACTGCGGCCTCTAAATCATCATTGATGACAAAAGGAACCTTATATTGATTACACATATTCTTCATGTATTCAATTTCATAAGCTTGATCTTCTTTCGCAACGTTTTTACGACGATACTGAAGTACTGCAACTTCATAAGTTGCCATCGCTCCTTCAAGCTTTGCTAATAGAAGTTCAATAGGATCATCGTTGGTGATTAAATACAAACCGCGCATAAAGAATAACTCTAGGCAAATACTAAAAATTTAAAACATTATAGGACAAAGCCTTGGAAGAACACATTCATAATTAGTATGAAAACACCTTTTGGCATGTTATGTACAGTAAATGCTTAAAGGATTCCCTCTTCCATTAAAGTACAGTCAATAATTTTGTATAATCTCAATTATATTAAATAAATGCATTTAATTATTTGATTCAGTACTTAATTCATGATGTTTGATAACTTCATCAATAATCAATCGTAAAACTTGCCGGCAACTAATGGACTTAAATAGCTTCATCAGAAAGTTTTTAAAATTAACAATTTGATTGTTTTCTCTTTCAGAGATCTACTGAGGGTAACTCAGATTAAGTCTTTAATTTTCCTAGTTTTATTAGTTTAGTTAAAGCGCTCGGATAGTATCAAAATGAGTGAAGCACCAATATTATCAATACATTTTCTTAATTCATTCAATTTTATAAAACGTTTTCATATAAATTAATTTTATCATTCATCATAAGCCCCCATTATTTATTCTATTGATGGCTCGCTCTAATTCATCATAATGATGAATACTCTCATCTGTAATTGCTTTTTTTAGTATTTTATTTGGGTGAAAAAAAATAGTTTTCATACCAACATTTTTTGCACCTTCTATATCAGCTTTAGGATTGTCACCAATAAAAATACAATCAGAAGGTGTACAATTTAACTGGTTACAAGCGTAAGCAAATATTTTTTTATCGGGCTTTCTCAAGCCAATCGCTTCTGAAACTATGATAGTCGAGAAATATTCGGTAAGACCTAAAGCATAAAAATTATGTTCCTGAAATGGGCTTTTTCCATTGGAGACTAACCCAATCTTATATCCCTTTTGATAAAGATCTGAAATGACTTTTTGGACGTCATCAAAACCAATTGAAAATTTATTGAAATCAGTAATGTAAGAATTAAGTAATTCATCAACAGTAAATTTTTTTATATTAAAATCTTTGATTAATTGACTGTAAACGATATCTTTCCAAACATTTCCATTATCATCCAATTCAATAAATTTTTTTATAAATGCATCTTTTAGTTCTTGTGGTACTAATTGGAAAAAATTTACTTGCCAACTTATAAAACGAATAAGTGACTCATTCCTATTCAAAATAGTTTGATCCAAATCAAACAGAAGTATGTTTCGCATTAAAAATACTTACTCTCATAATAAAAGTTCTATATATAGTTCATCTTCTTTTTTTTTCAGTATCATTCAAATTAACATAATATGTATTATATGCGGTTTATCAGAATAATACCGTTAACTCATCTAACTGAATACATTAATTTTTTTATTTAATCCCAATATTTATAATTTGGATTTATTCATTGGATCCTAAGCCTTTCCAGCTATCATATAATCATATTTTTGTGTAGCTTTCTTAAAACATTTCATGACAAAAAAAGCCCAGAATCTGCTGAGCTTTTTTAACAATATATAAATTTAGCTATCAATTTTATCAAATTTACGATCTTTCAAACTCAAGTTTCCGCGCAAAATATCCGATAACATTCTCCAGTCTGAAATAAAGCTATACAACGGTTGTTTAAAGCTTGCTGGCTTATTTTTTTCAAAAACAAAATGCCCCACCCACGCGCATGCGTAGCCTGAAACTAATCCGTAGACTAGATATTTAGCTTTACGCTGACGAATCGCTTGAGTAAAAAAATAAATACCTATTGAGCTACCTGCTGCATGTAAACGACGACTCATAATGCTGCGGTGTTCAGTCAAATAAAAACGATAAAATTCTGAGTAATTCTTGATGGGTAATTGTAATTTAGCTTCTTCTTGCGATGAAGACGGCTCTACATAAGCATTCATTGTTGTATTCCTGTCCTTTTTTTGACCACCATAATTCAAAAAATCGCACTTGAAAAGCTTATCTTACAAATATTGTGATTAATCATTCATTCAAGTAAACGTAAGTGAATTGTCAAGATTGTGGTTCTAACTGAATCAGTTACAATCCCCTTTAAATTAAAAGGCAATCAAATGTCTTAATTCTACGAAAATGATTGATCGATTAGGAAAATCACATGCTTGAAATTGAATTAAAGTTTCAGATCCCAGAAGCTCGACGGAATGCGATTTTAAAAGCAATCGATCCAAAAAAGTCTGAACTCATTCGAATGCAAGCAAAGTACTATGACACTCCTGATCGCCTACTCTCTCAGCATGGGATAGCCATTCGACAACGTCTTGAAAATACCAATTGGGTTCAGACCTTAAAAGCGACGAAAAGTAAAAGTCATTTACACCGTTTCGAACATAATCATGATTTAGGTAATCTTGAGGCTGCACCGAATTTAGATCTATCTATTTATTCAGATGATTCCGAAGCTTACAAGGTCTTAAATGACGCATTGAAAGGTGATTTTGACCAATTAGTCTTGCAGTTTGAAACAGACATTCAACGTACAGTTCGAGTGATTAGCTTTGAAGATGCCGAGATTGAAGTGAGTCTAGATATTGGCGTTGTACGATCAGATGATCGAGAACATGAGATTCATGAAGTAGAGTTTGAACTCAAACAAGGAAAAGTTGAAACATTACTAGCGTTTAGTTTTGAGTGGGTCAAAAAATATCAACTTTGGCTAGACGTTCGAAGTAAGGCTGAGTTTGGTAATTTATTGGTTTCAAATTTAGTTGTAAGCCCAGCGCGAACTGAAAAAGAATGGATCGTTGCAAAAAAAGAAAGCGCAGAAAAAACGATTCGAATGATGATCGGTCACCATATGCAACATTTGCTGCCGAATATTGCTGCGATTTCTGCGGAAGTGGCTGAACAGGAACACATCGAACAAGCACATATTGCTTTGAACTATTTGTTTTTAAGTTTATCTATTTTTAAAGACTGGACATCAAAGAGCACAGATAAATGGGCACATCAGTTATCTGCATTTAAAAGTCATTTTGAAAACCTAAAACATTATGAGCATATGCAACACACCTTAGGTGCTATTCTGCAAAACCCTAAAACTGCTGAAATGCTCAGCAAAGATGTGCTCTACGCCCGAGAAAAATTAAACAACCTAGTCAGATCTACTCAAAACGTTCAACACTATCTTGAACTTTTGAGTTTTAGTTTAGGCAATTCCAAGAAGGTGCAACCCCAAGACCTCAAAACCTATGCTCAAAATACGCTTCAACAGCAGTATAAAGTTTTACAGGAATGTCTAAATGAAGCTGATCCCTCTAACTTTGAAAGTCTTGACCAATTGGCAATACATTTAAGTGAATTAAAATTCAGTTTCCCAGTCTTAACACAAATTTTTGATGTGAAGAACTTACAAAAATACGGCAAGGCGCTTAATGATGCACATTATGCAGCTGAACAATATCAAGTATTGTCTTCCTCATCATCCTACTTACAGCAAACAGAATTAGAAGCCAGTGACTGGTTCGCCTTAGGTTGGTTGACGGCAAAACAAGAAATTTACGCTGAAAAACTTTTGGAAGCGGCTGAACAATTCCTAGTCAGTCGAAAATTTATCAAGTCATAAAATTTAAGTCAGAACTTTTCGTCAGTGAGAAGTTCTGACTCAAAAATGATCCCAAGTTTGCATCGCCTTGTGTACAACGCTTTCCAATTGTTCAACAGTTGCACCATCACGTGCTTGTAAGCTTAGTCCTTGCAAAATCGTCATATAATAATCTGTCATTGCCTGAATATTAGTTTGTTTACTAATGTCACCTGAAGCTTGGGCAGCTAATAATTTTTCTAGTAAATTCGATTTAGATAGCTGTCTTTTTTCCGAAATTGATTGTTGTATTTGTTGATTTTGAATCGAACAGTTCATTGTCGACACGACCAACATACATCCTTTGGGTTTGTCTTTCTGCACCAGTCGTTTTAGATTTTCAATCAAATAAAGTTCCATTGCTAATTTTATGGAATGTGCATGTTTAAAAATCATTTCCATCGAGCATGATTCGTGCCTGAGATAATAGTCAATGCAACGATTAAAGAGCTCAGATTTATCACCATACGTACTATAAAGACTAGGTGCAGTGATTCCCATGGCGAATGTTAAATCACTCATTGAAGTGGCTTCATAACCGTATTTCCAAAATAGTGTCATGGCTTTTTCAAGTGCTTGTTCTTCATTAAAACACTTAGGACGTCCACGCCCCTTAGATATTGATTTGACACTATCCATTTGATTTATTGGCTTTGAACTTTCCTGCATATTCAACCCAATTAATTTTATAATGATCATTAATAAATTAATTGACCCAGATCTTAAATTCAAATATTTTATTTTTATAACAATCATTATGAAATTATTTTCAAGGAGCGTTGGTCAATGAAATCCGAATCTCATCTGACTGAAACCGCTGTTAATTCTCCATCTCCTACAAAAAATCAAGGAAATTGGTTTGCTGTTATTACACTTTCTATCACCGCTTTTATATTAGTGACCAGTGAGTTTCTCCCTATTGGTGTGCTCAATGCAATCGCACTAGATCTCAACATTTCAGTCGGTACTGCTGGCCTGTTCATTACCCTTCCAGGCGTGATGGGTGCTTTCGCAGCACCGCTTATCTCGGTCTGGGTGAAGCAACTTGATCGACGCTATTTATTAATCGCACTCACAGCGGTCATGGTCATTGCAAATTTCATTACGAGCTATTCAGAAAGTTTCACTTGGATTCTATTGAGTCGCTTTTTCTTGGGTATCGCGATAGGCGGATTCTGGGCAACTGCAATCGCCTTAAGTGGTCGTGTTGCACCTCCTCACCTACCCATCGCCAAAGCAACAGCTATCGTCATGGCTGGCGTGACTCTGGCAACTGTGCTGGGTGTTCCGGTTGGAACATGGCTAAGTGAAATTTACGGTTGGCGTAATGCTTTTATGATCACCTCGGTGATTGGTGCCATTATTCTGTTTTTTGAAATTAAATTCCTACCGAAATTACCGCCGACTTCAGCTATTCAATATAGTGATCTACCCGCATTGTTTCGAGATCCAAAAGCTCGTAAAGGGTTAATCATTGTTTTATTTATCGGATTAGCGCATTTTTCAACATACAGTTACTTGGCGCCTTTCTATAAAAATGAAGCAGGATTTGATGGTTCAACCATCAGTTCTTTACTTCTTATTTATGGAGCAGCAGGCTTCGTAGGCAATGCATTCTCCGGTTATAGCAGCAATATCAATGTCCGCTATACGCTTTTTGCTGTTGCATTGTGTTTAGCAATCGTATTCCTTACATTCCCTGTTTATGCCAAATTCTTAACTGGTGCATATATTCTTACAGCATTATGGGGTTTTGCTTTTGGTGCCTTTCCTACGACAGCCAATATCTGGATGTTTTTACATGCGCCACATGCGGTTGAAAAAGGGATGCCTCTTTTTGTCAGTATGTTCCAAATCATGATTGCAGCAGGCGCTTTATTTGGTGGTTTTATGGTAGATCACTTCAATACCAGTACCTTAATTTACAGTGTATTGATTTTTATCTCTTTAGCTGTAATTGCTGTATTCACTCACAGTCGAGGATTGAATAATCCTAAAGCTCAGCAATGTACATCAATTAATTGAGTTGAGTTGAGTGTAATTTTTTACGCTCAATTCTTAAATAATTCTATGAAATATAAACTCATTTCGTTGAGTGAAATCAATTTAAGAAATTAACGCGCTAAATTCTCAACCATCATTCAAATCGATCAATGCACCAATTCGGTGACATTTGCACAAAAATGATGAATTTTTTCATGAAAAATCCGTTAATCACTCCTCCATATTATTAATTATACCTAAATTATATATTTATCATTATTTATTAGTTGGCATACAAAATGCATTCATTATGATGAGTCTATCGTTTAACGCTAGTTATTCGATTTACTTGAAAATAAAATCAAACATGAATGGTGAATACAATGAATAATTCAAATCCAACAACTTTAAAAGAACTTACATTAGATGAAATTGAAGCAGTATCTGGTGCAGGTTTAGTGACTAATTTGCTTGGTACTGTCGGCTCTCTTGTAGGATTAAAAGATCCTTTAGTGAAAATTGGCACTGGCGTAAATGAAACACTTAATGGAACAATTGATTCACTAGGATTAGGTGTATTAAAAGGTGTTGTAGACACGTTGATTTAATTTTAAAAATCTTATGAACAATAGACTTTTTAATCTTTCAAATCACTCATCAAAAGGCTCATGAATGAGCCTTTTGATTGATATCCTACAAGATTTTGAACCAGAATGCTCTATACATGGATTGTTCAGCAATACAATAATTTTCCTCTATTTATGGCTTCTAAGTTCTGGGTTAATGTGAATTCTTCCGATGAGAAGCTTACTCAACCATAAGATTGGTAAATTCTGCTGCTAAACTTATATACATTCATCCCTAAAAATACACATCAAAAGCTGAACTTTTCTCACTTTGATTAAGTCATTATTTTAAAAAGTAGCAATTTCATACTCGATAATTTTCATTATATTGATAAATTAAATATTTAATTTTTAAAGGTGCGAACTTGAAGACAATTGGTTTATTAGGTGGAATGAGTTGGGAGTCGACTGATTTGTACTATCAACAAATCAATAAGATGGTTCAAACGAAACTTGGCAAGTTACACTCTGCTAAGGTTATTCTTATTAGCGTTGATTTCGCTAAAATTGAGGAGTTACAACGCAAAGGATTATGGGAAGATGCAGGAATCTATTTAAGAGATCAAGCCATACAATTAGAAAAAGCAGGTGCAGATGGCATAGTACTTTGTACAAATACAATGCACAAAGTAGCAACTTATATTGAGGAATCAACCAACATACCATTTATTCATATAGCAGATGCGACAGCCATGGAAATCATGAGCCAGAAAATTATAAAAATTGGGCTGCTTGGTACTGCATTTACGATGGAACAAGATTTTTATAAAAGCAGATTGGAGGAAAAAGGACTTAAAGTAATAACACCTAATAAAGCGAGTAGAAAAATTGTTCATGATATTATTTACAACGAATTATGTTTAGGCATAATTAGCGAAGCTTCGCAAAAGAAATATATTCATATTGTCGAAGAATTAATATCTTCTGGCGCTGAAGGAATCATTTTAGGATGCACTGAGATTTGTATGCTTATAGGAGATCTAAAATTCTCAGTCCCTCTATTTGATACAACTTCTATTCATGCGCAAGCAGCTGTAGATTTTGTATTATCCTAAATATTTCATAGCATAAACATCATTCAGCTCATGCTAAAAAATATTTAACTGACATCAAAATCTATCATCAAGTACATGAATCGTTGCTCAAGACTAAATTTAATCAAATAAATACATATTTTAAAAATCGCTTTTTTTGATTGATATTCATGCCACAACAATCATCATTTAATCCTCATTGTTAGAATTTAAAATTATGTTGAAATCAATAATTTCATCAGCAATTTCTGTCGCCATACGTTCATGAGAAATCATAATGACTGTTTCAACTCGCTCTTGAATAATTTTTAAAATTTTCGAACTTGTTTTCTCATCTAAGGCTGCTGTAGGTTCATCTAAGATCAGAAGCTTTGGTTGTTTTAGTAATGCACGAATGATGTTCAATCGTTGTTTTTCACCACCAGAAAAATTTTTATAAATTTCTTGTATATCATCGTCTAACTCAATTTGATTTTTTTCCAGCAAATGGATTAAATCAAACTCTTTTAGCCAATGTTTAAGCTCCTCATCAGAATATTTGATCTCAGTATTTTGAATCAAATTTTGTCTTAATGAGGTTGAATATACGATCGGAGTTTGGCTGACCACAGCAATCTGATCAAATATCTTTTCTGAAAATACTGAAGTGATCTCTAAATTTCTAAAGAATAGTCGTCCAGATTTGATCTTTTCTATTCCCACCAAATAATTGAGGAAACTTGATTTTCCAATACCTGTTCGACCTTGAATTAAATATATTTTTCCACACACGATGTCTAAATTAAAATTTTCAATCGTCTGCTGACCTAGATCAAATGTCACATTTTGAAATGAATACGCCACCGCACTTTCTTTCTGTTCCTCAGCTGTTAGATCATTCGTACTGAATGACTCATGTTCCAATTCAAAATATTCTAGGTACTGATCAATAGCCACAATATGACCTTTCAAATGAATGATATTTTGAGACATCATCATTAAAGGAATGGTTAAACCTATAATATAGGTACTGACTAAAACAAAATCACCTGAACTAAAACTTTGATATTCAAACATATAGACTGATAAAACCATGAATACCAAAAGAAAAAATGACACAAATAACAGTTGATATATCATGAGATACTGAAGTTTTTTATAGGTATCCTGAGTCTTTATTTTATAGTCATCGATTCTGCGGCTAAACTCTTCAAATTCGTAATATTTCGAATGACTGAGTTTGATATCATAACTTTGTTGGAGTTTTTCAATCACAAATTGATTCAGTTGATTTCGAGCACCATACATAATCGTAAAGATATCTTGTGTCTTAAAGGTAATGATGAGCGATAAAGCAACTGTACAAGCTGAGAATACGAAAAAATACACACCAAATTCAAGATTGATCGTATTTCCGAGCACATACACCATACCTAAGATTTTAAATACCGTAGGTACAATGACAAAAAATATAGTAAAAATAATTGTACCAAGTGCTTCACTGCCACGAATTAGATTTGCATTAAATACACCGATATCTTGTTGTCGTTGATCTTTTAATTTCAAATCAAGAAAATTAAATACTCCAGCTTTAAGCATGGATGCATCAACATTTCTGATCATCATAGACATGGCAAAATTATTTATATTCTTCATCCCCTCATTGATAAACCAAGCGAGTGCATAAGCAACGGCGAATAAATAGAGCAGATGAATTTGAAAAAAGTCTTGAATCGAATAGTAATGATCAGGTTCACTGGTCTGGTCAATCAGCAGCTTAAACAAATACGGTAAACCAACACTCGTACCAATAATTAAAATTTGAAGTATGGCTAAAACGAAGAATACACTTAATCCATTTTCATCATGTTGACGGAATAACATCCACGCCTTTTTAAATTGTTTAATCTTTTCAGTCATCATTCTTTAAATTAGTTATTTTTTGTGATGACTATTTTAAACAATACTAATCAATAAGTTTGGATATTGATCGTAGAAGCTTTGTACTTATAAAGTAGCTAATCATTGATTCTAATGTCTAAAAACTAAGTTCAATCAGCTCAACTAACGATATTTACCATAAATACGCCACGTGTTGTTATCCGCCAATGGATCGCTATATGAGTCATTTCGTTGCTTACGTGGTTTATCGCGAGCATCAACCAACTCGAAATGAGGCTCAACACTTAAGACAATACCATTTACATAAAAACGTGTTCTCGTATATTCACTTTGCCCATGCTGAAATACATAAGTTCTTAAATCTATAAATTCGCGATGCGCAACTAATGCAGCAGTGTCATCATGATCCAACCAACGACTCATTGCCAAAACTTGTTCAGGTTCAAACTGTCCACACTTCTCTAATACACTAGCAATACCACGAAAAGTCTTTGATTCCTTTGCACGTGTTTTGTTAATGCGAATTCGGTCTACATGAAAATAAAACAGCGGTAAATTTAGATGACTCGGTAAATGAATGGCATCTAAAACCTCATCTTCCATAAAAGGTTGAAATAAATCTTGTGCCCTTTCGATTAGACCTGTCCACTGCTGGTAATAAGCAGCTACTTGCTCTTTGCTTCCATAATAAATGGGAAGACCTTCGACATTCGCAAGATCAACAGGTGGCCAAATATTCTGTCTCAGTAACGCAATATCACTTTTTAGACTTTGAACTGCGATAGCATCTTGCATAGAAAAGCTCATAAAAAAATTACTTAGGCTATTTTTAGATTAAGTGAAAGGTTTAGTTTATGCAAGCCTTTGCCTATAATAGTGCTTGAATTAAGTTATTTATTAGGAACAATTCATGGTTCAAAAGATTCAAGCGACTGATGTCACTGAAGAAGAAGCATTGAATGCGATTTTCTTCGAACGTGCTGATGAATTTATTAAGCAAGCCAATGAATTTTGCCGTGTTGAAAAAGGTTCTACTGTTAAACCAGCCGATGCTCGTGGTCAAGTCAGTGCTGCGATGCTATTTGGTACTGCTCGTTTTAATACATGGGTTGCTGCCAATAACTTTAAAGATGGCAATGAAATGCGTGATGCTAAAGAACAAGTGATGTCTTATATCATGCAACAGTTTCATATGATGCTTGAAGATAATTATGACGAATACTGCGAACAGTTTGAGAACTACCTTCGCTTCCGTCGTAATGAAGAGTTTCATGCAAATAAACATGACCACGAACATTAAATAGATTTGCTTTGTGTGCATTGGGCCTCCTTTAGGGGGCTTTTTTAATGCTTAAACTCTAATATTCAAACGAAAATGCAATTCAAAAATTGATCAATTTCTCGTATGTTATTCTTATTGATGACTCAACTAAGGATAGCGATGAATCAACTCAACTTTCCCATCGTCGATGCTCATATCCATCAATGGGATCCTTATCACACACCGCATGCTGCCGCTTTAGCTGTTAAGCTTTTTGGAAAACATCCAAAAATATTAGATAAAGTCGTTCGTCTCGTAAAACCTAAAGATTTAATTGATACAGTAGGACTTACAGATTACATCACAGCACCCTATTTACCAGCGGATTACCACAAAGACATTGGACACTATACTGTGAGCCGTGTTGTACATGTCGAAGCCAGCTGGCATCATCAAAAAGGGACTGGCGTTGTAGAAGAAACGCAATTTATTCAGCAGCTTCCTTTTTCTCAAGAAAACATCAAATTGGCTGGAATTGTTGCAACAGCTGATCCTCGTGAAAGTAATTTCAAAAAAATTCTTAAAATGCATAAAAAGGCATCTCCGCATTTTCGTGGTATTCGAAAAATGGCTGCACATCATGAAGATCCTGGAATTCATGCATGGAACGATGATCCCCACCTCTACACTGATCGAAAATTTTTAAAAGGTTTTGAAGCCTTAGCCCAGTACAATTTAAGCTTTGATGCTTGGGTTTATTCTAGCCAGCTTAAAGATGTTATTGCTTTGGCAAAACGTTTTCCTGAGACTTCGATTGTCTTAGACCATTTGGGCACACCAGCAGGTTTATTCGGCCCAGTAGGTAAACACACAGGAATCACCCAAACTGCGCGAGACAATATCTATTTCCACTGGAAAGAAGATCTTGCAGAATTAGCTCAATGTCCGAATGTATATACAAAAATGTCTGGACTCTTCATGCCTGTTTTAGGTCATCAATTTCATACACGACGAACACTAGCATCTAAACAACAAATCATTGAATTGGTCTCTCCTATGATTATTCATGCTTTACAATGTTTTGGGCCTTATCGTGTCATGTTTGCATCCAACTTCCCGATGGATAAAGTGAGCACATCACTCACAAATATCATTGATGCCTTTAGCGACATTGTCGCTACCTATAATTCAGATGTTGTTGAACAGATATTTTGTAAAAATGCGCAGCAATTTTATAAGCTTTAAAAAAAAAAGGCTCATTCACGATCGAATGAGCCATTTTGAATCGTACATTGTGGCTCTAAGTTTTAGGCTTTAAAATCATTTCAGGTTGTGGTTTACCATACTGATCTGCCATAACTTCAACCAAAAACTCAGGCTTAATATATTTTTTGATCACTGCATCTATATCTTGCTTCGTCAGTTTTGCAAATGCCTGATCTCGCTCTAGTCTTGAAAGCTGTGTTTTATTTTGCTCAAGCTGACTGTTCAATCCACGATGAATACGGCGCTCATCCTCTAAATTCGTGACACGCTGTTTCATAATATTGGCTTTAGCCGCTTCAAGCTCTTGCTCCGTCACACCATTCTTTAATAAGTCAGTGAATACTTTATGCACACCTTGAGAAACTTGAGCTGATTTTCCTGCTGCATAATTAGCACTTACACCTAGAGCACCAGCATTGATAAAATTATCCAAACTCAAACTACTTCCAAAGCTGTAAACCAACGCATTTTTTTCACGTAACTCCATGGCAAGGCGTGATGATAATTGTGACTCGCCTAGAATATGGCTCAACACATATAATGCTTCTGCATCAGGATGATTATTACCCACTGGAATGGCAATAACCGCTTGATAATTACCAAATTGACGCTGTTCAGCCAGCGCATGAACTTTTTGAGCAGGATAATCTATATGACTGCCCTGCAAACGTTGGTATGGTTCTTTTGTCTTAGACTGACCTAAAGATGAATTCAAATATTTCAGAATGGCTTTGTCATCAAAATCACCAGTCACCGATATTTGACCATTTTGAGTTGTAAAATACTTTTGGTACAAAGCTTTAATTTGATCATTGGTGATGGTTTCAATTTGCTGCTTTGCCAGCTTAGGTTCAAAATGATATCGCAAATCACCTGGTTCATATCGCTCTACGATTCTAGCGATAGTCAGTCCTGCAACAGTTTCAGGCTCTGTATATGGTCGATTTAATGACGACAATGTTTGCGATTTGATGAGGTCAAACTGACTTTGCTCAAATTTCGGATTATTCATAACGTCGACAATAAACTTGAAGAATTCTGTAAATTTTTCTTTCTTCGCAGATACGTTAATCACAATACCATTATCAACAGCTGAAGCAGATGCTCGACCACCCGCCTCGATTGATTTGTCTGCAATATCTTGCAGGCTATACTGCTCAGATGCTCTCAATAGCAAATAAGACATAAAGCCTAGTGCTTCACCTTGATGCTTGAGTGATTGTGCTGTCCCAAAATTTAAAGATATCGATGCGTAAGTTTTGTCATCGCGTGTTGACGTTGGGAATAGTGCATACTGCATCCCATTTTTCAAAGTACCACGCTTGATTTTTTTCTCTAACTTTTCAACATACTGTTTGGAATTTTTTAAGTGCTCAGCCACTTCAGCTTTATACACAGCTGGGTCTTTTAAAGGCTCTTCTTGAGTTGTCACTTGATCTAAAGTTTTTGATTCTTGCTCATGAGCGTCTAGCTCGAGTGCCTTTTTTTGATCCTCAGGCGTAGGTTGTATGTCTCCCGAAATACGATGCTCAGCAACCAAGAATTGATTTATTGCCTGATTAACCTGATCGACATTTAAACTTTGTATCTCTGCTTGGTCTTTAAAATATTTTGTCCAATCCCCATTGGATGAAACCACATAATCACTAATGAAACCACCCACAGAAGAGGCATTGGTCATCATGCTCTCTTGACCATTTTTAATCATGTTTTTGACACGATTTAATTCTGTTTCATTAAATTGATGCTTTTTCTCAATTCCTTTCTCTAGAGAAAGGGCAACTTTTTTCTCATCATGATTAGGAGCATACACTGCCCCCATAAAAACAAGATTAAAATCTGGTGTTAACCATGTCGTCGATTGAACCTGTGTAGCCGTACCTGTTTCTACAATATCTTTGTACAAGTGACCACTAGGTTGCATTGTAAATAAATAAGGTGCTAAAGCGAGTGCAGTCTGTGTTTTTTGCTGGGTGCCATTGAGATAAATATTGTATTTGCCTAAATCACTTCCCTTTTGCACGATAAATTGACGATCTTTGATCTTGGTCGAATCAAGCATTGGAACTTTGGTTGACTCAGGAATTTGACGCGCAGGAATTTGATTAAAATTTTTATCCACTGCTTTCAGGATATCCGTTTTATTAAATTTACCTGCAATCACTAGAACTGCATTATTCGGTGCATACCATTGTCGGTTAAATTGATTCAGTTCCTTCATGTTGATTGACTGAAGCTCAGTTAAATCACCAATCGGTAGACGACCTAGATACTGATTTCCGTAAGCAGATTTCCAAATTTGATCCATCAATACTGAAAAAGGTTGATCCATTCGAACCTCACGCTCTCGTTTTACGATTGCGATTTCTGACGGAACAAATTTTTCCTGAAGTACGAGCTTATCCATTCGCTCTGCCTCCAGATACAACATTTCATCAATGGCTTTTTGTTCTGGACGGATGACACTCATATACTGGGTAGAATAGTAGTCAGTCATCGCATTACTCATGAGCGTATGCTGATCTAGACGACGTTGAAACTCATCTCCTTTTACATTTTCTGTGCCTTTAAACGCGAGATGCTCAAGTAAATGTGCTAAACCACCTTTACCTTGTGGGTCATTCAAAGCTCCCGTTAAATACACCATATTCATAAAAATTTTATTTTCTTTAGGTATCGGTGCCAAAATCACCCGTAAACCATTTTCTAGTTTGTATTCTTCAATATTTTGTTCAGTCTTGACCAAAACAGGTTGTGCTAAACCGCTAGAACTGACCGCAACGATCATTAAAGTAAGTGAAAGTTTTTTAAAACGAGTTAGCATTGTTCTTCCAATTATTGATATAAAAAAATTGATCACACGCCTGACAAGGGTATGATCAATAGGGTTTATGCTTTAAAGGTAAATTTCAGCTTTCATATAAAGTTTGGCATAGCCAGAAATTTCAATTCTTTGATTCTCTTTAAGTTGGCAATACAACACGCCACCTCGTTCTGAGCTTTGAAAAGCAATAAGTTCTGTTTTATTCAATTTCTCAGCCCACAAGGGTGCTAATCCTGTATGCATAGAACCTGTTACAGGATCTTCATTGATGCCTTTATGTGGTGCAAAATAACGTGCCACATAATCATATTGTTCTGATGCTGCAGTTATAGCAATATCGGGATGATCGGATGCTGTAATACAAGTACTAACCTCATATGCTTCAGCAATTGCATTAATATTGGCAAAATTAGGTTTGGCATCAAGCACATCTTGTTCACTTTCCAAGACTAAAATATAAGCTTGTTGATTTAGATAAATTTCCTTGATTGGACGATCAACCACTTCTTTTAATAACTCAGGAAACTCTTCAGTTAAATGAGGGATTCGAACAGGGAAATTCATTGTAATTTTTCCATCATCTTGTCGAGTGATGGTAAAAATTCCTAAATCTTTGACATGAAATTTAATTTTTTTCGCTTGAGTATACTCATTAAAAAGTACATAACTGCTCGCTAAAGTGGCATGACCACAAAAATCGACTTCAACTTTAGGTGTAAACCAACGGATTTCATAATTTTCATCATCAATAATTTTAACAAAAGCCGTTTCAGCCAAATTATTTTCAAATGCAATATTTTGCATGAGTGATGTATCAAGCCATTCTTCACTGACCACTACAGCTGCAGGATTCCCCTTAAACAACGCTGTAGTAAAGGCATCAACTTGATACATTTTCATAAATACACCCCTAATATTTCCAAACTTCTAATTGAGAATAATAATCTTTTATCATTTCAAATCATAGATTAATTTCAATCTTGACTATAAATTATTGCTTCACAAAGATTCGTTCATAAACTGTATATTTCTAATGATCTTCCATAAAAAAACCCTCACATGAGGGTCTTTTGCTATTTACGCTTTTTGAGCGCTTTCTTTAAATCTTTTAACTTAGATTCATGTTTAGAAATTTTCTTAAGTCTCGATTTAATTTGATCTTTCAAATCTTTAATTTTTAACTTGGACTTATTCGCCATATCTTATCTTCCTTGTGTCATTCACTTTAAATTGTTAATGCTTGAATTTACTGACAAGAATGGGCATTCATCCCTAAATTCCCATTCAATTCATGATTAATGGATTAACGATTTTGTTGATCTAAATCAGATTGCTGTTGTGATTGTTGACGGGACTGTTGCTGATTCTGCTGCTGTTGATCTTGTTGCTGTTGCTGCTGATTCGGTTGTTGTTGATGTGGCTGTTGACCTTGTTGACGTTGTTGGTGATTTTGTTGCTGTTGCTCATTTTGATCTTGATTGTATTGATTACTCATTTCATATCTCCATGATTATCAGTTTTTTGATACGGATCTTAAATTCTTTTTTACTTGAATTAGACCAGTACAAATAACAATAAACCTTTTGCACGAAACTGCGAGCATAGAGCTGTATCAAAATACTGCATCGTAACTTCCATTGTGTAAGCTATTTAAATTTCAGAGGATTAAAATTGATATATGTTACGAGGCTTACAAGGCTCTCTCATTTGTTTACTTGTATTAACGAGACTTATTCCTCTGGTTTTAAATCTGGTTTTAAATATGGATATGGATTTGTAGCACCACTCGTTAAATAAATCCCATAATGTAAATGTGGAGGTGTATTGATCGCATTGCCAGTATTTCCCACATATCCTAATACTTCACCGACTTCAACCCAGTCACCTTCTTGGATGTGTGCTGCATATTCATCTAAATGTGCATAGTAATGGCGACTTAACTGAGGTCCTACCACCCAGATGACTTTACCTCCCAAACTATTTGTGCCGATACGACTTACAATACCTTGTGTTGTACTCAATACAGGCGTACCTCGTTTGGCAAAAATATCAATTCCTTGATGTGTACGACCATTTGAACGTGCTGCCCCCCAAGTATCTGCTATTTGAGTTACTTTGACTCCTTCAACGGGTATCGCCAACGGCTCTGTCAACGCTTGCTGTTGAAGTTTCCAGTATAAATATGGATATTGTATTCCTGCTGTTGCGCCTGAATTTGGGGGCTGACAAGCAGTAAGCATCCAACTGATTGCAATGAGTGATCCGATAATCCTTTTTTTCATATACAACCTAACATCTTAAATTAAGTTAAATTTTAGCGTCTGATTGACGTTTGCATTGTATTGTTTAAATTAAAAGCACTTGTCAGAAACCAATAAAAGCCTGCTTATACCGATTAAATCGTCAGAATTACATATTTTTTTTGATCAATACGATACTTTCTTTTTTGAATCACGCATAATAGTCACCAATTCCCCTATTTATTTTGTTTGACTTCAATGATCGAATCCTCAGATCAATTCAGGATGTTCATAAATTCTTGATAAGTCAGACCTTTCACTATTTGCACATTATTGAAGTTTTTATATGAAAATCGTCATTCTCAATAAACCTTATGGCGTTCTCTCCCAGTTTCGTAAAGACGAAGCGCATATGACAATGTCTGATTTCGTTGACGATCCGACTTTACGTCTTGCTGGACGTTTAGACATGGACTCTGAAGGTCTAGTGTTTTTAACCGACCATGGTGGTTTAAATCAGTATATTACCAACCCTGCCAATAATAAATTTAAAACTTATTTGGTTCAAGTTGATGGTGATGTGACTGAAGAGGCTTTAGAACAGCTTCGTAAAGGTGTAGAGCTTAAAGACGGTATGACTCTACCCGCAAAAGCTGTAAAAGTTGAACAGCCTGAGTGGTTATGGGATCGTGATCCTCCTGTTCGTTTCCGTGCTTCTGTACCTACTTCTTGGGTTGAAATTTCGATTTGCGAAGGTCGTAACCGCCAAGTTCGACGTATGACTGCAGCAGTAGGTTTCCCAACTTTACGTCTTATTCGCACTAAAATTGGATCAATAGACTTAGTACAGATGGGTCTTGAATCTGGCGAAACTAGAGAAATTGAACCATTACTTTATCCTGACTTTCAAAATGTTCCTGCAGAAGAGCCATACCGCTCACGCTCTTATGTGAAGAAACCAGGCGGTACAGGTGGCAAGCCGATTAATAAGAAAGTCAATAAAGATGGTACTAAGAAAAAATCGGGTACTAAGCGTATTTGGCAAATGGAAGAACATGAGAAACCACGTCGTAAGACCAATGGTACTACTCGCCCAAATACAAAAGCTCCACGTGGACGCGCACGCTAAGCTCAAGCTATTGTATAAAAAGTAAAAAGGATGCGATTGCATCCTTTTTTTATACATAAATTAACTTAAATAATCTCTCATTTTAAGTACACTTTTTCGATTATTTGCTTATTGTGAGTTGATACTTATGAAAAAATTTACGCTTGCTCTTTCAGGTTTTGCATTTTCAACATTCACTTTGGCAAATCCTTTAAGTGTTCATGTGCTTAATCAAGAAACTGGTCTTCCATCCTCAAATATTGCAGTTACCCTTGAAGCGCAGCAGGGTGAAAAATGGGTAAAGCTCAACGAAGCTAAAACGGATGAAAATGGTCGTATCAAGGCTCTATATCCAGCCGAAACAGATCTTCAAAAAGGTGTTTACAGAGTAACTTTTAAAACTGGCGACTGGTTTAAAGCAAACAACAAGCGTACTTTTTTTCCAGAAGTGCCAGTGGTTTTTTTGATTGATGGTAGTTTAGATCATTACCATATTCCGTTGTTATTAAGTTCATATGGTTATTCAACCTATCGAGGGAACTAATGTTTTTTTTGTTGATCATTTATGACACAAATTTAGCTCACATTATGTGAGCTTTTTTATTTCTTTATTAATTTTAAAAGTTTAATTATCCTATTCAAAAGAATAAGGATTTCTTATGAACATAAAAAAAGCTTTCCTAAAGGCTATTACGCTGCTTTTATTTTATCAATTCTTTACTACTTCTTTTATGCATTGAATGAAAACAAGTTATCTCACTATTGTGATAACTATATTTGTCTTGAAATCTTATCTTTAGCTGAATTTCTTGGGATAATCACAGCTTGGATCAGCCTATATTTCGTACTGAAGTCCCTAGAATCATGGAAAGATGCCTATAAATTCCATAGAGCAATTGAAACTTTATCCAAGTTTGAAGAACTCAAGATTATTTCAAATCAATATCACACGATCTTATACCAATTAAAAAAACTCACTCATCCGCGCTAAAGGTTATGAATTACACAACTCATTTAATTTAGAAGAGCAAATTTATGAAGATAAATTCAATAATCTGTATTACTACGACAAATTAATAAATCTTCAACAGTGGCTCAATCAAGAAAAAAATGTGAACAAGCATAAAAATTTTAAAGAAGTTTTAAGAACTTTTGAAACTGCTATAGATTATGCTCATAGACTTGTTTCAGAAGCTCATTTGAGTGAGGTAAATTATGGTCAAAATTACGCTACAGAAACCGACGTAAACAGAAGAAAAGAATCTCTAAAAAAGGTTCAAATTGCTTTTGAAAAATACTCAAAAGACAAAACAATATTTGATAAGCGTTTGGAATATCTAAGACGAAAACTGGAGTCATGAAAAACCCATAGCTAAGCATGGGTTTTTCATGAATTTTATAACCTAGGCAAATTAAGCTTTAAGCCATTTATCAACTTTAGATTGATCTGTAACCTTAAGTTCCACTTCAGTGAGTTCACTACCACCTGATTGAACTTCAAATTGCATTAATTCATCACGACGGAAAGCATGTACATTAAAAGTAACTTCCAATTTTGCATACTTGTCGAGTTGCTTAGTGGTCGCCTTTAAACCATCAACTGCGATGATAATATCATGAGCAGAAAGCCCAGCTTTAACACCAGCGCCATCACGACGAGCAGACTGAATTAATACACCTTCAGGTTTATCTACAAGTTTTAAACCAAATGGTAAAGATTTATCATGCTTTAAAACATAGTCTAAGCCAAATTCAGGGAACAACTGATCAAGCGGTAACTCATCCGTGGTATTAATCAAATGGTTAATTTGTTCAGACCAATCATCACCTGTTAATTCTTGGCATAGTTCATAGATGGTACGTTCATGAACCTGTATACCCTGTTGCGCATTTTCATACAGCTTACGCATCAATGCATCAAGACTTGAACCTCTTAAACGTAAACCTAAATCTAGACACAGCGCTACTAAGCAACCCTTGTTATAGTAACTTGTGCCAGAATTGTTAGAGTTTTCATCTTGACGATAGAATTTGACCCATGCATCAAAACTTGACTCTGCAACAGTTTGAACAAAACGACCTAGATTTTGCAAATAACGATCGATCTGCGCCTTTAACAACTTCAAGTAAGATTCCTGAGAAATCACACCACTACGAAGTAGAATTAAATCATCATAGTAGGACGTAAAGCCTTCAAAAATCCATAACAAAGAGGTATAGCCTTCTTTGTCTAAATCATAATTCACAAAATTTTCAGGGCGAATATATTTCACCAACCATGAATGAAAATATTCATGGCTACATAAACCTAAGAAACGCTGATAATCAGCGGAAGGTTCAACAGGCTCATTGGACTTAGGTAGATCATCACGTGGAGAAATCAAACTGGTTGAGTTCGGGTGCTCTAAACCACCATAACTGTTACCCGTCGCGATGGTCATAAAAGTGTAGTTTTCAAATGGTGCTGAACCAAACATGGATATTTCTGTCGCACAGATTTTCTCAATGTCTTGTTTCATACGTTGGACATTCATCGCATGTTTGCCAGAAACCACAAACTCATGTGGAATACCATTTGCTTCAAAAGCAAAACGAGTTTGATCTGCAAGCTCAAATGGTGCATCAATCAATTCAGCGTAGTTTTTTGCCTTAAGGGTATAGCGACCACGCACTAAACTTTTAGATGCCAATCCTGTAGCGAGTTGGAAATGTTTCAATTCATCTGGCAAAAATAACTCAACTTCTACCGCTTTATCTTCTTGTCCTTCTAAACCTAAACATGCACAAGCAGGATTCACATATAAGCGTGTTTCATCAACATAAGCACCACGTACTGAGAGGTCGTATGCATAGACGTCGTACTCAACCGTAATCAGCTCAAAATCAGTATTAAATAACTGCCACTTATTTTTTTCATTTTTACGAATCTTGAGTATTCGACCATCTTCATCATAGGCACGAACAGACTCAATATGTTTTGAAAACTCTCGAATGAGATAACTTCCTGGAATCCAAGTTGGCAAGCTCAATACTTGAGTTGGTTGAGCAACGAAACGAACAGTAACGTGAATGAGATGCTGACGAAAGTCGTCAAATTCGATCTGATAATGCAACATAATGTCTTAATTGAGAAACTATAGAACCAACTTGTATTTAGATTAGCATTTTTTTACTTGGAGTTGCGCGATTCGTATTAATTGTCTACAAATCTGACTAGAGTTTCAGAAAAAAAAGGCATAGCATGCGGTGTGCTTGATGATCTATGCCATTGGATTGGCTTATATAGGTAAACCCGTTGAAACTCTACTCTGCTCTACTCATAATTTTTAGTTTTTTTATTGTAAATATCACACATGCTTCCTTGTTCGAAGTTGCACCAGAAAGTTTAGAAGCTGAAGCATGGACTGTCTTAGATCCACAATCAGGTCAAGTCATTACTGAACACAATAGCCATGTCCAACGTGCACCAGCTTCGTTAACCAAAATGATGGTGGCATACATCGTTCTGAAAGACATTCAAGCAGGTAAAATTAACAAAAATGAAGTTGTTACTGCCACACCAGTCGTCAATGTAGTTCAATGGGATGAGTCTCAGATGTATCTGAAACCGACTCAACAAATTACGATTGATCAACTTTTGGCAGGCTTAATTATCATGTCTGCCAACGATGCTGCTGTCACATTGGCTGAACGAATTTCAGGATCTGTACCTGCATTTGTGCAACGCATGAATCAAGAAGCCAAAGCACTTGGCATGAAAGATACAAACTTTGCCAATCCCGCGGGCATTACAATGGATATGCACTATTCAACAGCGCATGATTTAGCCGTGCTCGCACAAGCACTCACCAATGAAACACCCGATTACCTTGACTACTCGAAACAGCAAAGTTTTACTTACAATCAGCATTTTCATCGTGCAACAAATATTCTACTAAAACAAGATGCCACTGTTGATGGTTTAAAAACAGGGTTTACTCGTGCTGCAGGCTATAACCTTGCACTTACAGCCAACCGACCAACTCAACAATTTGACCTCAATCAAAGGAGACTTATTGTTGTGGTACTCGGTGCTCAAAGTGGCTTTAAACGCGCTGAAATCGCACATCAACTTTTAAACCTATCCTATGCCTATACACGCAATGAAATTGCAATTAAAAATAAGCAACTAATTGCTGAACTCCCTGTAGTCGCATCTACCTTAAAAAGGTTCAAAGTCGAAACTAAAAAGCCAAGTATCGTGACGACCTCTTTGTATAACGCGAATCAAATGATTGATATGCGTAATTTTGACAATCAAACTCATCGTTTGATTCAAGCAGATGCTTTTGGATTCACTTCAGCTCTTGAGCCTTTACAGCAAACTCAAACGCATATGAACGTCGAGCTACTAACACAATCATTAACTGCACCTATCGCGCAAATTCAGCAGTTGGCACGTATTCATATCTATCAAAATAACAGACTCATTCAAACGGTATTGATTGAAGATGAACTTCAAATTGATGAAGCATCATGGTTTGAAAGTATTTTGAATTGGTTTAAACAATTATTTAGTTTTGGATCTAGCAGTACAAATCAAGCAAAAATCTATCCTTTAAACTGATTGCAGTTTTTTATTGTAAATCTGTAACTTGTAATACAAAAAGAACAATTCTTTTAAAAAAGAGATGGCATATTAACCCCATCTCTTTTTTATTTATGACGCTATAAAAATAGGAATATTAAATGTCGAATCTTCATCATATTGTCATTGTGGGTGGTGGTGCTGGTGGCTTAGAACTAGCAACACAACTGGGTGACACGCTGGGCAAATCGAAAAAAGCAAAAATTACATTAGTGGACCAAAAGCTCACACATATCTGGAAACCACTTTTACACGAAATTGCAGCAGGTACGTTGAGCCCTAGTGATGAAGAAACAAATTATTTTGGTCATGCTGCGAAGCATCATTATGAGTTTGTATTGGGTAAATTCGAACAATTAGATCGTGAAGCCAAGACCATTCAATTGCTCAAACCTGTTGCATCGACCTATGACCAATCGACTGATCATTTAACGCTAAGTTATGACACTCTTATTCTGGCGGTTGGTTCGGTTTCCAATGATTTCAATACTTCAGGTGTGCAAGAACATTGTCACTATTTAGATAATCCAAAACAGGCTGAACAGTTCCAGCAGCATCTACTTCATCTTTATATTGAAGCTCAAAATAATAATGACCATCGTGAGCTGCATATTGGCATTATAGGTGCAGGTGCAACTGGCGTTGAGCTTGCAGCGGAATTAGTTCAAGCCAAACAAAACTTCTTTAAATATGGACTTAATAAAATTGATCCTAAAAACGTCAAAATTTCACTAATTGAAGGCGCGGATCGTATTCTACCGGCTCTTTCTGAAAAAATGTCAGACCACAGCACTAAGCAGCTTAAGCGCATGAATGTGGATATTTTAACGTCTAAGCGTGTCGAAAAAGTGGATGCTGATCAAATTTACTTTAATGATGGAAGTTCAATTCCAGCACAATTAAAAGTTTGGGCTGCAGGCATTAAAACTCCAGCAGTGATTCAAAACCTAGAAGGCTTCGAAAAAGATCGTATGGGTCGCTTACACGTATTTGCAACACTCCAAACAAAAGCAGATCCGAATGTTTTTGCATTCGGTGATTGCGCATACTGTATTCTAGATGCCCGTGAAACAGCTTTAGGACCGCGTGCGCAAGTTGCAAGTCAACAGGCTGCTTTCCTCGTTGATGCAATGAAAGCGCGAATTTCAGGGAAATCACAACCGATGTTCAATTTTTCTGACAAAGGCTCACTTGTATCTTTAAGTGAGAATAAAGCAGTTGGTGAATTACTTGGTCAGGTCAATGTTCAAGGATTTGTGGCGAAGTCGATGTATGTATCGCTTTACCGACTGCATCAAGCCACGATTTATGGTTATGCACAGGCAGGGTTACTCACAGCCAAAGATTTTGTGACCAGAAAAATAGCACCTAAAATCAAATTGCATTGAAAAATCTAAAAGACGCCCCAATGTAATATTTAAGCGTTATAAATTATCGAAACTGCATTTTTTTTAGAAAATTGTCTACAAAAATTGGTTTTCACTTTATGATGTACCCTTAAAATATTTGAATGGATCATTAACATGACAGTTATTGCAAATGACCTTGTGGTTTTATTTAACTATAAATTGACTAATGCAGAGGGTGAAACTCTCGATCAATCTCAAGGTGAACCACTTGCATATTTGCAAGGCGCTGGCAACATTATCCCTGGCTTAGAAAAAGCAATGTTAGGTAAAACGACTGGTGACAAATTTACAGTAACGATTCCTGCTGCTGAAGCTTATGGTGAGTACAACACTGATTTAGTTCAAGAAGTACCTAAACAAATGTTCCAAGGCGTAGACAACATCGAAGCTGGTATGCAATTCCAAGCGCAAACTGATGATGGCGTTCAAATTGTGACTGTTAAAGCGGTTGAAGGCGAAAACGTAATCGTTGATGCTAACTTCCCGCTTGCTGGTCAAGACTTAACATTTGATGTTGAAATCGTTGAAATCCGTGAAGCAACTCAAGAAGAGTTAGATCACGGTCACGTTCACGGTGTAGGTGGTCACCACCACTAAGATCTACGGATTTTAGGACAAAAAGGTGAAGCTTCTGCTTCGCCTTTTTTTTATGCAAAAAATTACAATGCTTAACGATTTAAATGATTCAAATTCTTATAATTTCCTGAGGATATTTGGATATTAATCATATGAATCTCATTTGGTTTCGTCAGGATTTAAGAGTTAGGGATAACACGGCGTTAATGGAGGCAAACCGGCATGGGAATACTTGTGCGGTGGTGATACTTTCGCCTCAACAATGGAAATTGCATGATGATGCAGTGATTAAAATTGACTTTTATCTTCGCCAACTTAAATCACTTGAAAGTGAGTTAAAGCAATTCAATATCCCACTTGTGGTGGAAATCGTTACCCAATGGGACGATGTACCAGCTAGATTATTAACTTTCGCAAATAAATATCAAATTACTGCGATACACGCCAACATTGAAATCGGCGTGAATGAGTTACATCGTGATGCGCAAGTCCAGACCTTATTAGAATCGCATCAAGTGACTGTCGAGTATTATCATGACCGCACAATTTTCCCACTTGGATCAATTCGCAATAAGAGTCGCCAGCCTTATCAAGTTTTTGGTGCTTATAAACGTGCATGCTATGAAATCTTGAATATCTCTGTTCCTCAACCACTCGCTGTACCGATAGTACAGCCTCATGAGCTTATACAACGCTTTCATACTTCCAAAATTCCATCGATACATGATTTTTATCCTGATGCTCAGATTAAATATCAATGGCCTGTTGGAGAGTCATTTGCACTACAAATGCTCGAGAAATTTGTTGACGAGAATTTAGAGACGTACAAACAACAACGCGACTTTCCAAACATTGATGCAACCAGTCAATTATCACCGTATTTAAATCTAGGAATTATTTCGATTCGACAATGTTTGGCTGCAATTTTTAGTCGCTCAAATGGCAATTTTCATCTCTACTCTGATGGTCAACAAACTTGGTTAGATGAATTATTATGGCGAGAATTTTATCAACACATCCTGTTTGACTTTCCAAGATTATCGAAATATCAACCATTCAATTTAAATACATCTAATGTGCCATGGCGTGATGCACCCGATGAATTAAATGCTTGGAAGTTTGGACAAACGGGTATTCCAATTGTGGACGCTGGAATCCGTCAAATGCTTCAAACAGGATGGATGCACAATCGTGTCAGAATGATTGTCGCCATGTTCCTTAGTAAGAATTTGCTCATCGACTGGCGTAAAGGCGAACAATGGTTTATGCAACATTTGATTGATGGAGATTTAGCGGCAAATAATGGTGGCTGGCAATGGTGTGCTTCAACAGGTACAGATGCTGTACCTTATTTCCGTATTTTCAACCCCATTAGTCAATCACAAAAATTTGATAGTCAAGGTGATTATATTCGCAAATGGGTACCTGAATTAGCTCATCTTGATGCGAAAATCATTCATGAGCCTTATGCTAAAAATCCGAATCTTAAACTCAATTATCCAAAACCTATTGTTGATTTAAAGATGAGTCGACAGCGCGCATTAGCTGCTTTCAAATCAGCCTAAATATTGCTCGTTCTAAATTTTGTTTGGCTTGATTTTCTAATGTGTCATGAAAATATGCTGTTTTATAAATGGATTCCATTTGATAAAAGCTATTAAGAACTTCATTTCGTTTTAGTGTATAAAATTCAGAGGGTACCCAACTGAATTCTTGATGAATTTGCTGCTGATATTCTTCAAAACGTTTGGCGTTTGAACCGAGAATTGCAAGATCAATATCAAGTAAGTAGTTAAGATCCGAATCAACTGAAGCACGATGCTCTTTGGTCGCTAATATCCACTGATAAATTTTCTCACATCTCCTCATCTCCATGTGGGGAGATATGATGTTCAGCATCAGATCAGCACTTTGTTGTTCATTATCGTGTGCCTTAGGCTCATAAATGACATCATGAAACCAAAGAGCTATTGAGACTGATAAAGGATCTTTTAAATTTGGTAGAACCAATTGTAAGTGATCCATACATTCAACGATATGCTGCACTGTATGATAGTGACGATGAGGCTCACTGTAATGAAATTCTAATCTATCAAGAATAGATATGGAATCCTCTGAGGACAGTTCAAGCTGTTGTGCAGTAGCGGCCCAGTATCTTCTCAACTGGTTTAAATATGAATCAATCATCAGACACCTTGCCCCGCTACCGCCTATTTATTTTTAAGCAGCCTGCTCATCACGTTTAAAAATGAGCTCACCTTTCAAAGAACTTTCAGCATCGAAATAATAGCCGTCTGTATTGAATGATTTAAGATCATCCACAGTATTAGGTTTACTTTCGATAATATAACGTGCCATCAATCCTCGCGCTTTTTTAGCATAGAAACTTATCACTTTATATTTTCCATTTTTCTGGTCTAAAAATACGGGCTTGATAATTTCAGCTTTAATTTTGCTTTCTTTCACCGATTTATAATATTCATCGGATGCGATATTGACCAATAAATCACTCTTGGCTTCTGATAAATCTTGATTGATCAATTGGGTAATTTCATCTCCCCAAAACTCGTAAAGATTGTGACCACGTGGATTTGCTAATTTCGTGCCCATTTCTAAACGATAAGGCATCATTAAATCCATTGGTCGAAGTAATCCATAGAGACCTGATAGCATTCTTAAATGGCGTTGAGCATATTCTAAATCAGCTTGCGTAAGCGAATACGCATCCAGACCTGTATAAACATCGCCCTTAAAGGCAAATATTGCTTGGCGTGCATTTGATAAATCAAAATCTGATTGCCAATCTCTAAAACGCTCCACGTTAACATTCGCAATCTTTTCACTCACACTCATTAACTTGGCGATTTCTGAAGCAGACAATTTACGACTTACGTCTATAAGCTGTTGTGAGTGGTCAAGCAATCTTGGTAAAGTATGTTCATCAGTTGGAAGTGTAGATTCATAATCTAATGTCTTAGCAGGAGAAATTAAGGCAAACATAGAAACCTGATCAAAAAACAATTAATCAAACTATAACAGTAGACTTATTTTATTTCCAATTGTGTTTTTTTTAATTATTGACGTTAAAATATACGATTCTCCTGCACGTTAATCGGTATTTTTATGTCTGAACAAATGTTCATTCAAGGCCCTGTTGGCAAAATTGAGGTTTTTGTAGATTATCCTCAGTCTGAAGTAAAAGGATTTGCGGTCGTTTGTCACCCTCACCCGCTTCAAGGTGGTACTCCTCAGCACAAAGTTCCCACTCTGCTAGCTCAAATGTTCCTTGAGCGTGGTTATATCGTTTATCGTCCAAGTTTCCGTGGATCAGGTCAAAGTGAAGGGGTTCACGATGAAGGATTTGGTGAAACAGAAGATATTTTAGAAGTCATTCGTCAAGTACGTGCAAAACACCTTACATTGCCTTTCTACGTTGGAGGCTTTAGTTTTGGTGCACACGTTATGGCGAAGGCATATCATGCACTACCTCAAGAAATTCAACCTGAACAAGTCATTCTATGTGGTTTACCAACAGCCACAGTTGCTGGTATCCGTCACTATGTTACTCCGGCAATTAAAGGTGATATCCTGTTTATTCATGGTGAGGCAGATGAAGTCACCTTATTATCCGATTTAATTGAATGGGCAAAGCCTCAACGCCATATTATTACAGTGCTACCTGGTGCTAATCACTTCTTCACAGGTTATTTGAAGCAACTTCGCGTCGCGATCACTCGCTTCCTTACGGCTTAATATAAATATTACGTGTTTCAGAAAAACCCAGTGTAGATTCTTTACATTGGGTTTGTTTTATTCCTCGTTAAGATTTCCATTCTAGCGACTGGAATGACTCATCTTCTCTTAATGTCTGCTCTACTGCTTGCGCAAGTTGTTTAATCACACTCTGCGTCTCAATTTTTTGGAACCAATCCTGTTCCTCATCTGCATGCGCACTTATTTCACATACAAAATGTCCTTCGCCATCTGGTTGATTACAGTTCACCCCTAAAGCGATTGGGTGATCAGAGACACTGACTTCTAATTCATGCGGATTCGTAGTTTGAGTGTAAAATCCATGTTGCACCAACTGTTCAGATAACAATGCTGTAACGTAAGTTTGTGCATTATCATGAGAATGACTTGAATGAGCCTTAGCGTATTTCGTTTGATCAACTAAAAATTGTAATTTTTTCATTTCCTCATCCAAAGGCTTTTTAATTATATAGAATTAGAATAAGCAATATAAACAAAACAGCCAAGCTTTTGCTTGGCTGTTTGAAAAGAAATATACAAATCTTTGGTCGTATTATTCACTAACTTGAATAGATAAACCCGCTTGTTCAGTGAGTTGAGTAAATGTTGGGAAACTTGTTGCAACGGTTTCAGTTCCCACAATTTTAATTACGCCTGAAGTACGCAGACCCGCAATGGAGAAACTCATGGCAATACGATGATCATGATGTGACTCAATTTCACCACCTGTAAAGATAGCAGACCAATCACCAGACTTACCTTTACCTTCAATAATAATGCCGTCATCCGTAGGCGTACATTCAACACCCATTGTTTTCAATCCATCAGCCATCACTTGGATTCGATCAGACTCTTTTACACGAAGTTCAGATGCACCAGTTAACACTGTTTGACCTTCAGCACAAGCTGCAGCAATAAATAATGCTGGGAATTCATCAATCGCTAAAGGTACTTGATCTTCAGGCATGTGGATGCCTTTCAAAGTACGAGTGCCACGAATTCGAATATCAGCGATTGGTTCACCACCTGCAATTCGTTCATTCTCGACTGAAATATCAGCCCCCATTTGCTTCAAAATTTCGATCACACCAGTACGAGTAGGGTTAATACCCACTGCCTCAAGTGTTACATCTGAATTTTCAGTAATGGCAGCACCCACCATAAAGAACGCAGCAGATGAAATATCTGAAGGCACTTGAATATTCGTGCCAACTAACTTACCACCACCTTTTAAAGAAATACGGTTACCTTCAGTTTTCACATCATAACCAAATGCACGTAACATACGCTCAGAGTGATCACGTGTCGGTTCTGGCTCAGTCACCGACGTTACACCTTCTGCCCATAAACCAGCGAGCAGAATGCCAGACTTCACTTGTGCAGAAGCCATTGGTAAATCGTAATGAATACCTTTAAGTTGCTGATTACCTGTGATCGATACTGGCGGTGTGCCACGCTCACCCGTTGTTTGAATTTGAGCACCCATTTCACGGAGTGGCTTTGCAATACGTTCCATGGGACGTTTGCTCAACGATGCATCACCAGTCATTACTGAGTCAAATTTTTGCGCAGACAACATCCCTGACAGAAGACGCATCGAAGTCCCAGAGTTACCCATATAAAGCTCACTTGCTGGAGCTTTAAGGCCATACATTCCTACACCATGAATCGTGACTTCACCATTTTTTGGACCTTCAATATTTACACCCATATCACGGAATGCTTGAAGTGTTGCTAAGGCATCTTCACCTTCTAAGAAACCAGTAACATGTGTTGTACCTTCAGCGATCGCACCAAACATGATTGAACGGTGTGACACAGATTTGTCACCTGGCACGCTAAATTTTCCAGTAAATGATTTAGCACCCGGCAGAATAGTAAATTGCTGTGTCACAGTTTTGTTCTCCATTAAAGGTTTCTTGGCAAGCATATGGTTAAAATGTTGGCGTGCTGCTTGAGCATGTCCAAGCAATCCCATGAGTGCTTTTGAATCTTCGTTTTCAATGAGCTGTCGAATATGAGCCAATTGGTTCTCAAATCCATCAACAGCATTCAAAATCGCTTTTTTATTGGCAAAGAATATGTCATGCCACATTTGTGGATCACTCGCCGCAATGCGAGAAAAGTCTCTGAAACCACCTGCTGCATAACGGAAAATGTCCAGATTATCTTCACGATTTGCAAGTTGCTCAACCAAATTGAATGCCATTAAATGTGGCAGATGACTTGTATGCGCAAGCACCTCATCATGCTTTTCCACATCCATACAAATTACTTCAGCTTGAGCAGCTTGCCATAACTGAATCAGTTTTTGCACTGCCCACTCAGCACTTGTTGCTAACGGCGTTAATATCACTTTGTGGTTAGCAAATAAATCTACTTTACCTGCATGAACACCAGTATGTTCAGCACCAGCTATTGGATGCCCTGGAACAAAACCTGCGGGTAACTGCTCACCAAAAACCGCAATTGCAGCCTCAACCACATTGCCTTTGGTACTGCCCACATCTGTAATTATAGTATCAGGAGTAATCACAGATTTGATCGAGTTCAATACAGATTGTGTAGCTCTCACGGGTAAAGCAAGAACAATTAAATCTGCATCAACCACTGCATCTTTGGCATCAGCATATCCTTCACTAATCAAACCTAAAGCTTTAGCATCTTCTAACGTTTGAACAGATCGCGTAGATGCCACAACATTTTCAGCAAGACCATGTGCTTGAATGACACGTGCTAAACTTGATCCAATCAATCCTAGCCCAATAAATGCAACTTTTTTAAATAAAGGTTGAGACATATCTAAGTTTCAACTCTTTTTAAAGTACCGCAATTGGGTATGAACCAAGAACACGGATTTCTTTGACTAATGGACGAATTTCTTCGACAGCCGCACGTACGTTCTCTTGTTCGATATGCCCTTCTAAATCGATAAAGAATACATAAGCCCATTTTTCAGGCAAAGCAGGTCTTGTTTCGATACTGGTCAAGCTAATGTTATGTTTAGCGAACGGCGCTAAAATTTCTAATAACGCACCTGCACGGTCATGTGCAGAGATCAATAAAGAAGTTTTATCATTACCACTTTGTGGTACTTTTTCACGCCCAATAACTAAGAAGCGTGTTGTATTTTCTGGATTATCTTCAATATTGCTATGTAAGATTTCTAAATCATATAAGCTCGCAGCTGTTTCAGATGCGATTGCCGCAGAATGCCATTCATTACGGATACGGCGAGCAGCTTCAGCATTCGAACTCAAAGCCACACGTTCAACACCTGGATAATGAGCATCGAGCCAGCCACGACATTGAGCTAAAGTTTGTTGATGCGCATAGATTTGTTTAATGCTGTCTTTACGCGTATTTGAAGAAATCAAAAATTGATGATGAATACGTAATTCAACTTCACCAATCACATTTAAATGTGACGCTTTAAAACAATCAAGCGTGTGGTTAACCACACCTTCGGATGAGTTCTCAACAGGAACTAAACCATAATGTGCACTGCCTGCTTCGACTTCACGGAACACTTCATCAATTGTAGGAAGTGGGCGCACAACCGCATCATGTCCAAAATGCTTCAGTACTGCCGAATGGGTGTAAGTTCCTACTGGACCAAGGAAAGCAATGCTTTGTGGTGCTTCTAAAGCAAGACACGCAGACATAATTTCTCTAAACAAACGCGCCATCGTCACGTCAGATAAAGGACCTTCATTACGCTCCATCACATTACGCAAAACTTGTGCTTCACGCTCAGGACGATAAAACATTGGATTTTCTTCAGAAGCAAATTTTGCTTTTGCTACAGCTTCAGCAAGTCGTGCTCGACGGTTAATCAGTTGTTGGAGTTGTTGATCTACTGAGTCGATATCTTCGCGTATTTTAGCTAAGTCTAAAGAATTCGTCGTGTTTTGATCATCGTTGATCATTGTAATGTCGCCTTACAGAATCAGTTATGTAAACAGTATAACAATAGTTAGCTTTCAAATGTTAAGCAACCAAACTTTATGGCAATAAGACTTAAAAATATACAGTTGAAATAATCATCAATCCAATATGCACTATAAATTAGAAAAAAAGACAAGGTCAATGAATAGGATAGCTTTAATCTTTTTTTTTAAAATCAGTGCGTTCTATAAGTTTTAAAATTGAAAACACATTCGAATACATCTCGCTTGTTTTCATCAAGCGAGATGTAAATACGGATAAAAATTAACGTCCTAGCATGCCACGTGCTACGATTTCTTTCATGATCTCGTTGGTTCCGCCGTAGATTCGTTGAATACGTGCATCCACAAAGAAGCGTGAAATAGGATATTCCGTCATATAGCCATAGCCACCAAAGAGTTGCAGTAGATTATCCGCCACTTTCATTTGCATATCTGTACTGAAACTTTTTAATGCAGCTGCTGTTTCAACATCCAATTTCCCTTCTTTATACAATGCTAGGTTTTGATTATAAAACGCGGCTGTAGCCAGTTCATCGATTTTCGCTTGTGCTAAAACAAAACGAGAATTTTGGAATTGTCCAATTTTTTGACCAAAGGCCTGACGCTCTTGGACATATTGAACAGTCACATCAATTGAACCTCTAATTGCCCCTAATGCTGTCGCAGCAATCGCTGTCCGCTCACGTGGTAATTCTTGCATCAAATATGCAAATCCCTGACCCGCTTGACCTAAAAGCTGATCAGCTGGAACTTTTACATTGTCAAAAAAGAGTTCCGAGGTATCTTGGGAATGCAAACCGATTTTGTCAAGATTTGTACCTTTTTTAAACCCTTCTAAATGAGTATCAACCAATAGAAGTGAGACGCCTTTAGCACGTGCCTGAGGATCTGTTTTAACGGCAAGCACAACCAAGTCTGCATGCTGACCATTTGAAATAAAGGTTTTAGAGCCATTCAAAACATAATGATCACCATTCAAAATGGCATTCGTACGGATGGCTTGTAAATCAGAACCAGCACCTGGCTCTGTCATTCCAATTGCCCCGACCACTTCACCAGAAACCATTTTTGGCAACCAGTATTTTTTTTGTTCTTCGTTCGCGATGTGTAGAATATATGGTGCTGCAATTTCTGAGTGACATGAAATACCTGTCGATAATGCGCTATAACCTGCACGTGCCGACTCTTCAACCAACATTAAAGAATATTCTGTTGGAACACCATAACCACCATATTCTTCAGGAACATCTACGCACAAGAAGCCATTTTCACCAAGTGCATTCCACACTGAACGTGGCATTTTTCCTTCACGTTCCCACTGCTCATAATAAGGAGCAACGTGCTCACTCATAAAACGTTTGAAATTATCACGGAATAATTCTAAATCTGCATCATATGCCAACATTCTTGTGTTCCTTACACTTCATTTTTTTATAAGTTTTCATGCTATCCCGTTTTTTTCCAGTTGTCATGGACAAAAGCGCTTGAAAATTCATACAATTTGGTCAGTCTCAAAAGCTAAAAATAATGCTTGATCATTGAATTTGATATTTAGCTTTTATTCGAAGCATCATTCCACGTTACAATGTCATTAAGAACATCCAACTGCATTGATCATGAATACAAAACGTAATTTATATAAAGACTTTGAACATCCATTTGCGCAATTTGTTCGTATTCTTGGCAAAGGAAAAAATGGTGCGCGATCACTGACCTATGAAGAAGCCTATCAAGCATTTGAGATGATTTTAAAAAATGAGGTATTAGACGTTCAGCTGGGTGCTTTTTTAATGCTTTTACGAGTGAAAGAAGAATCTGTAGATGAACTGGCTGGCTTTGTGCAAGCGACTCGTGATCAACTTAAATTTAGAGCTATTGATGTCGACCTAGACTGGCCATCTTACGCGGGGAAACGCAAACACTATCCGTGGTTTATCTTATCGGCGTTAACCTTAGCAAAACATGGTCATCGTATTGTAATGCATGGGGCTTCTGGACATACCATTAATCGATTATATACAGAACAAGTTTTACAGTATTTAGGTTATACCATTTGTCAAAATGAAAACGAAGTGGCATCAGAACTGAATCAGCATAACTTTGCCTATATACCACTCGAAGTCATTTCACCTACCTTGAGTGATTTAATTGCATTACGCAATATCATGGGCTTACGCTCACCCATTCATACGCTTTCACGACTCATCAATCCCTTCAATGCCAAAGCCACTTTGCAAGCGATATTTCACCCTGCGTATCGCAGTTCTCATCAACAGACTGCTGCCAAATTAGGTTACGTTAACAGTGCGGTGATTAAAGGTGAAGGCGGTGAATTTGAACGAAACCCAGATGCAAAAACCTTAATTTGCGGTATACGAGACGGTGAACTGTATGAGCTTGAACTTCCGAAACTCACAGCTGATCGTTCAGCAATTGAAGAAGAGTTGAACTTAGATACTTTCAAAGCCGTATGGTTAGGTGATGCCCACCATAGCTATGGAGAGGTGGCTATTATTGAAACTATGGCAATCGCAATCTACACTATGAATGTGGCTGAAACATTTACACAAGCACAGACCTTGGCTCAAGAATACTGGCAGTCACGTCATCGAGTTTAACTTCGGATTAAAAAAAGACACCATCAGGTGTCTTTTTTTAGCATAGAACATTATACAAAACGTATAGGTTGAAATTCTGGCTCTGGAACATGTGAATCACATTCATCACCTTCCTCTTTATGACCTTTATCAATATACCCTGATCTTTCTGTTTCTGGCAGATTTTTAGCTTCCCAAGCAATGACTGCTTGCATTGAAATCTGACGCTGCTCTTGAGTTAAAGCTACACCGTTTGGCCATTTACCGATTTCAACGGCAGTTCTTAAACGAGCAACGATGTCTGCATCCAAAACTGATAACATTTGTTCAATATTCATGTTTAGTCCTGCTGATGAAATGAATCGTAATCTTGATTCCATCCTAGTTTGGTACGACATGCCATATAAAAGTCGTATCCAGGTGGATGTAATAAAGTAAGTTTGAAAGGATGTTTGCGAATATGCAACCAATCACCTTCATTTAAAGAAACACTGTGTTGCCCATCAGCACTCACCATTGGCAACACTCGATTCTTACGAATTTGAATTTTAATTTCACTTTGACCACCCACCACAATCGGACGAGAAGAAAGCGTATGCGGGTGCATTGGCACTAGCGCGATCGCATCCATACTTGGGTGCAAAATTGGACCGCCACCAGAAAGTGCGTATGCTGTTGAACCCGTAGGTGTCGATACAATCAAACCATCACTGTGTTGACGATAAACATATTGACCATCAATATGAAGATCAAACTCAATCATATGGACTGACTTACCTGAATGCAGAACCACATCATTCAATGCTATTGCATCATAAATCAGTTCATTTTTACTACGAACTTCGACTTCTAATAAAAAACGGCGATCTAGCTGAAACTCACCTTTCAAGACTTGATCTAATTTAAATAACACTTCTGTCGGTTTGATATCAGTTAGGAAACCTAAACGCCCACGGTTTACCCCGATGACGGGAGTATTGTATTTCACTAAAGATCTAGCCGCTTGAAGCAATGAACCATCACCACCTACGACAATCACCAAATCTGTAACTTCACCCAATAAAGCTCGACTGACCGTTTGCGAATTTTTATAAGGGACCAATTTAGCGGTTTCTGAATCAAAAACTGGATGCAAACCTAAACTAATCAAATGGTCATGAATTAGACTTAAAGTCTCAACCACAGATGATTTATCTGGTCGTCCAATTAATCCAATATTACGAAATGACTTTGCTGAAAGTTGCACGTATGCTACGGCTCCAGATGAATTGTTGAGTATCATATCATCATCATTCTGTGACTTACATATTTCAAGCCTGTTTCATGTTATGAATTTCACGAATAATTTCACATTTCCCCAACTTAAAATCTTAATTTTCTCCTTAATATTGAATTAGATAAATCATTACATTTATCTAAAAAAGGCATAAATTCACAGTTTAATTATTGCAAATTATAAAAAAGCTTCGCATGATGAGCGCAATAAAACAGGGTTTTGCTTTTTGATCTATGAAGTTTGAACGTGGTATTGGCTTAATTGCATTGATTTTCTCAGTGCTGGTGATTTCTGCATTTGTAGCTTTTAGTATTTATCTAATCCGTTTAGATAATATTATTCGCGATAAATTTGAAGGCAATCGTTGGGATATTCCAGCGAAAGTATATGCACGTCCCTTGGAAGTTTATGCTAATGCACCCGTTGAGCAACAAAACTTCATTCAAGAGCTAGGTCTGTTGGGTTATAAAAACGCTGAAGACTATACCAAGCCAGGTAATTTTTTGGTTCAAGGTAATACCATTTATGTCCACACGCGTGGTTTCGATTTTGGTGATAGTGTAGAACCAGAACAAATCCTCCAAGTCAGTTTTGGCGCTAGTCAAATTTCAGAGATTAAAGCAACAAAACCATCGAGTACGGGGATTGCCCGTCTAGAACCAATGTTAGTTGGGGGAATCTACCCTCAACACAACGAAGACCGTGTTCTCATTAAACTCAATCGTGTTCCTAAACCTTTAATTCAAGCGCTTATTGCCACTGAAGACCGTAACTTCTATCACCATCACGGCGTCTCGTTTCGCGGTACAGCACGCGCAGTTGTAAGCAACGTTACTGGTGGTAAGCGTCAAGGTGGTTCTACACTCACGCAGCAATTGGTTAAAAACTTTTATTTGACCCCTGAACGTACAATCAAACGTAAAGTAAATGAAGCCTTTATGGCGTTGTTGCTTGAGTTTCATTATGACAAAGATGAAATTCTGGAAGCATATTTGAATGAAGTTAATTTAGGACAAAATGGTAATTACTCGATCAATGGCTATGGTTTAGCGTCTCAATTTTATTTTGGTTTACCACTTAGAGAATTGAGTGTAGCGCAACAGGCTTTCCTTGTTGGACTCGTTCAAGGTCCTAGCTTATACAATCCTTGGAGAAATCCTGAAAGTGCATTAAAACGCCGTAATGTTGTTCTAAACAATATGTTAGTCATGGGATATTTGACTGAAGATCAATATGAAACTGAGTCAGCTAAACCTTTAAACGTGATTAAAAAACCGACTTTAGGTCCAGCTCGCTTCCCTGATTTCCTAGACATCGTACGTCGTCAACTCAGAACAGAATACCAAGAAAGCGATTTAACGAAACAAGGTCTTCGAATTTTCACAACATTAGATCCAATCGCACAAATCAAAGTACAAAAATCATTTACAGATTCAGTATCAAGACTGTCTAAGGCCAATCCTGCACGCTTGAAAGAGCTTCAAGGCGCGGTATTAGTTTCTCACCCTGAAAATGGTGAATTGATTGCGGCCGTAGGTTCAGTATCTGACTTCACAGGTTTTAACCGCGCAGTTGATGCAAAACGTCAGGTAGGCTCATTATTAAAACCTGTTATTTTCCTAACTGCTTTGGAATCTGGTCGTTATAACTGGGCGACGGCAATCGAAGACTCGCCAATTAGTGTGCCAGTCGATCGCAATCAGACTTGGACCCCAAAAAATTATAGCGGAACTTCGTATGGTTACGTCCCAATGGTTCAAGCTTTAGCCAATTCATATAACCTATCTACAGTTCGCTTGGGACAAGAATTTGGACTTTCTTCATTTACCAATCATTTAATGAAGTTTGGCGTGACTTCACCTATTCCGAATTATCCATCGATTTTCTTAGGGGCTGTTGAAATGTCGCCTATGGAAATCATGAATATTTATGGCAACTTTGCAACTGGAGGGTTTAAATATCCTACAAAATCTATCCGAACAGTTGTTGATACCAATGGTCAGCTCATTAATCGCTATAGTTTAAATGTTCAACAAACGATCGACCCATCGGCTGCTTATATTTTAAATTACGGATTACAACGTGTGATGTCGGCAGGTACAGGACGTGCTGCTTATAACGGCCTCGCTCCGAATCTAAATCTAGCGGGTAAATCAGGTACGACCAATGATACAAGAGATTCTTGGTTCGCGGGGTATTCAGGTAATCATTTGGCTGTTGTCTGGCTTGGATTAGATGACAATAAAGTCACAGGCTTAACGGGCTCATCTGGCGCTTTACCCGTGTGGACCAACGTAATGAAGCAACTGAAGCAAAAACCAGTCAATTTACGTCAACCTGATGAGGTACAATGGCATTGGATTGATTCAAATAGCGGTGAGCTTTCAGCACAAGGTTGTCAAGGTGCGCTCTATGTACCGATACTTAAATATACTGTTCCACGTCGCGCAACAGCATGTGGCTTACCACACTACCAAGTAGAGCCGACTTACGTTCCTGAAACGAATGCAGAAGAAATTCCAGCAGAAGACAGCATCGACCAATATATTCGTGAGAGCGAAACAGAAATGGAACGGGATTTAAATACGAATGCCACTCGAGTACTTTCGAGTGGAAGTTATAATCCTTAAAATAAGTTTAGGAGGAGTTAAGGTTAATGAAAAAACTGAATTTTAGCGTAGTATTCACCAGCATATTACTCTTAGGCGGTTGCCAAACTTTAACCTCCCCTCAAAACTCACAACCGTCTCAGAAACCTAAACAAGCTGAGACTAAAACAACACCATCTCAAAAAGATGCCGATGGTATTAAAATTACGCCTTATGATCGACCCGAGATTAAACGGGAACAATTACAAATTGTTATTCCTGAACAGAAAAGCTCAACTCAAAAATTCGATGATGGCCGCCAACTTCCCGCATTTAAAAATCTAATGCAACAAACCCATCATGCATTTCGTCAAGCAAAATGGAGTGAAGCTGAGAAAGCCGCACTCCAAGCACAAAGACTTGCCCCTCAATCTGCAGAGACCTATATGTATCTCGCGATGATTGCCAATCAAAAAAATGAGGCAAAAAATGCTGAATCGTTGGCAAAACGAGGTCTCAGTTATGCTCAAACAGCAACGATGAAGCGACAACTTTGGCAAATTATTTTGAAATCAGGTCAACTCCAAAAAAATCAAAAACTCATCCAAGAAGCACAAAACCAAATCAAGAAATTTTGATTTAAGCATGAGTTTTACTTTTTAATGCCTTTAAAAAGCACGAATGCCAGCAATTCCATAAGCTCCATGTTGTATGGCCTGATCTAATAATTCAGGCTTCATACCGCCTAGCGCATAAACTGGTATATGTATATCTTTTGATAACAATTCAAACTGCGTCCAACCTAAGGGTGCTTGCTGAGGATGCGATGTTGTACACAGTACTGGACTTAAAAATATTGCATCAAAACCTAACGCTACAGCTCGACTGACACTAGAATGGTCATGACAGGATGCGATGCGTTTAATGCCCTTCCATTCCTCCATAAATGAATCAGAATTTAATTGCATCAATTGATCATGTTTAAATTGTACGGCAAATACTTTTTTCTGATTTGATTCTGATAATCCTATCCACACATCACGATTGATAATGAGCTGATCCAGTTGATTATACTGGTTGAGTTGCAGCGCAAAATCTAAAGTATTTTCAGTTCTCAAATAGCTAACTCGATTAAGATCAATGGTTGTATCGAGACGATCTATATTTTTTATTGCAATTTTATTCGGCCAGAGTAGTCGTTTAACAATGGCATCATTGGCTTTAGGAAAATTCAAAATGGTTAGTGCTGAACGATCATGCCATGTCCAAGGACTTTGAATATGATCTAGTAGAGACTGATCAACGTAAGCCTGATAAATGTTCAATTTTACGATTAGATCTTCATATTCATGCGTAATAAGATCAAATAAATAGACATGATCTAGAAAAATTCCCACCTCTTCTTGAACTTCACGCTGGCAAGCTTGTTCAGGAGTTTCTCCTAACTCGACTTTCCCTCCAGGAAACTCAGCTTTCCCCCCCTGATGTAAAGAGGCTTCTCTCCACCCTACAAGAACTTGATTTTTATGGAATAACAACGCTATAGAAACATTAATCGTTTTTTTTGACATGATTATCTTTCAAAAAATGAGTACTTAATTGTAAGCATTTTATGTTTTTTTATAAATGAGAAAAATTATCGTTGACAGCTCTATTCGATAATGATTATCATTTAAATCGTTCACCACATACCACGGAGTCCAAGGAATGAACGCACCATTTAGCTTATTCACACGTAATAACGAAAACCACCAAGCATTACCAATGCTTCACTCAAATAATCTATTTGCTCTAGGCAGAGAAATTCGCATCATGCATGCAGGAGAAGAATATCGCCTTCGTCTCACACGAAATAATCGACTCATTTTGACCAAATAAAAATTCTAAAATTTGATAATAATAATCGTGGAACTAAGCAGTATGAATCAGCGCATACTGCTTCTTTAATTTTATTTCTTCAAATTTATTGATAATTAACTTTAATGAAATTTAATTTCAACTATTAACCCACCTAACTCAGATTTCTTAAATACAATCTCGGCTTGATGTAATTCGACAATTTTACGGCAAATTGATAATCCTAATCCTGAGCCCGATGTACGTGTGCCTAACTGACGATAAAATCTTTCTCCCAGCCGATCAATCACTGTTTGCTCAATGCCGTGACCTTCATTTTCAATCACAAATAGAATTTCATTATTATTTTGTTTGATTGAAATATCAACGATTCCATTCAGTGGCGTATAGCGGATTGCATTATCGACTAAATTTCGAATGCAGCTAAACATTAACTCAGGATTTGCCTTAATCGCATGATTTCCTAACTCAGTTTTAAACTGAATATTTTTTTCTTGGCTCAAAGGTTGTACTGAATGTAAAACCTCTTTCGTCAAACGGTCTAAATATATGGACTGTATCGGTACATCTTGCGTTGAAGATGGGTCAAGTCTGGCCAACAAAAGTAAATTTTCTAAAATATTTGAGCCCCTACTCACATCTTTTAGAATCTGCTCTAAGTCTTGTGACAAATCCTTATGATCAGACTGGTATTTTCGTTTTAAAAGTTGTAACCGCATTTGAATCGCTGAAAGTGGCGACCTTAATTCATGGGATGCATCAGCTGTAAAGCGTTGTTCTGCAGTAATTGCACGATCTAAACGCTCCATCATTTGGTTTATTTGATGCACAATAGGTTGCAGTTCTTTTAGTTCTGGTTTTGAGGGTGTAATCGGTGATAAATCCTTAACAGTCTTTTGCGATATTAATTTTGAAAGTTGGTGAATAGATCGAAACTGACGTCGTATAATAAAGTGTAGAATAAACCATTGAATGCCCCATAAAATAATGAGAACACCACCATAGCCCAGCAAACTTTTGAATAACTGATCAACACGCGCTGACATGGGTTGAAGCATAGTTAGAATTTGCTGATCACTTTGCTCACTGTAATAACGAAATAATCGTCCTTCTAGCCAAACAAAACCAAAGTGATCATTCTGAAAAAAGACCTTGGAACCATTTTGATTGAAAGCAAGGTCTTGCGATTCAATCAAAATAAGTTCATCGAGCTTTAACTCATATTTGATATCAAATTGTTCACTTAAATCATCTAACTCATTTCCCACATGACTTGAAATATCACTGGCCAAAATCAAATCGGCGATTTCATCCATCATATTGTCATGGGTCTGCATGTTTTGGTAAAGCGAGATCACCAATAAAAGAATTAATGCGATAACGCCCGCCAACATCGAACTGAGCATTGAAGACTTAACAAGACGATTTTGTAAAGAAATAGGGTGCTGATGCAACGCTGTTCTACCTTAAGCCTGATCTAAATTCATTCTATAACCTAATCCGCGAATCGTTTTAATCATGGTTGAGCCTATTTTTTTCCGAATCTGATAAATAAAAACTTCAACTGCATTACTTTCGATTTCATCACCCCAAGCATATAAGGACTCTTCTAGTTGTTCACGTGTCACAACACGTTCAGGATGTTGCATCAACTTATATAAAATTTGGTACTCTTTCGCTGTGAGATTGACAATTTCTGAATTCAATTTAACAACTTTGGTTTGGGGGTCCAAACTCACGGATCCATACATTAGGATTTGAGACGTGCCTTTGTGTTGAGTACGTAATTGTGTTCTCACTCTCGCCGAGAGCTCATCTAAACTGAATGGTTTAACTAGATAATCATTAGCCCCCAAATCAAGTCCTCCAACACGATCTTGGATACTGTCTTGGGCTGTAATAAAAATAACTGGTGTATTGTGTTGGTGTTTTCTTAAATGTGTCAGAATGTCATCACCAGTTGCTTTCGGTAATCCACGATCGAGTAATAAACAATCATATTGATGCTGCTTAATTGCTAATATCGCATGATCTCCACGCTCGACCCAATCGACACTATATCCATCCATTTCTAACCAAGCTTTGATACTTTCAGCTTGTGACACATCATCTTCTGCTAATAATATACGCATGTCTCTCTTCACTAAGCCACAATTCATTCACTATAAAGTTTTTCAAAAAAAGATGCATAAAAAAACCACATTTCTGGAGAATGTGGTTTTTTTGATTTGAGTACTTGAAAGCCATAAATCAAATACTCAATTTATTAGATAGCTCATTAAAATTGAACTTGATCTACATCAATTTCTACACGCTTAGCAGGCTTATAATCAATATCCACTTCACCAATTAATACCACAGGTGTTTTTGCAGAGATTGGTTTACCTTGCCAAAGTTCATCATCAATATCCACAGTGATCACACCCGTGCTATCGCGGAATTGATATTTTTCATCACCAGTTGCCTTAACAATATAGCCTTTTAATTTCACTGGAGTATCATCTTTGGCAGTTAAAGCACTTTTAACAGTCGTAATTGCTTGCGGTGCAATTGCTGCATGATTAACAGCACTTTGGTTCACTGCCGTATTAGCCATTGCAAATGTAGTTGCACCGACTAAAGCTGTCGCGATTAAAGCTTGATTTAACACTTTCATTTTCTATACCTTTTCAAGTGATGTTTGTTTCGATGAAGCTATTAAAACAAACAAAGCTGAAGCGAATCTTAAGAAATATGAATATTTATTAATCTTTGACAATTAACTTAGTGGTACGACTCTTAGCACCTCTTCTAACGTCGTTACCCCTTCAAGGACTTTTCGAGCACCCGCAATACGCAACGGTTCTACACCTTCTTTTTTTGCGTGAGCACGTAATTCATCTAAATTAAGATTAGCACTGATTTTTTGTTTTGTTTCTAGAGACACAGGCATAAATTCATATATACCCACCCGCCCCTTATACCCTGTGTGACGACAATGTTCACAGCCTTTGGCATGATACACTTGAGCAGGCATCTTCACTAAATAGCCATAGGTCAGATGCTCCCATTCTTGAGCATTAATTTCCCGTTTTTCTTTACAATGAGAACATAATTTTCTGACTAGCCTTTGCGCCAAAACCCCTAAGATTGTTGCCGCTGTTAAAAATGGCTGCACCCCTAGATCATGTAAACGAGTCAAGCTTGAAGGTGCATCGTTTGTATGAAGTGTTGAAAGTACGAGATGACCTGTTAACGCAGCTTGAATCGCCATATTCGCTGTATCTTGGTCTCGGATTTCCCCTACCATGATAATGTCTGGATCTTGGCGCATGAGGGCACGTACACCATCGGCAAAATGAAGATCAATTGCAGGGTTTACCTGCATCTGATTAAAGCTCGGCTCTATCATCTCGATAGGATCTTCAATCGTACAAACATTTAATTGCTCAGTCGCAAGTTGTTTCATTGATGAATACAGGGTTGTGGTTTTACCTGAACCAGTTGGACCTGTCACTAAAATGATGCCGTGACTATTTTTGGTAATGGCATTCCATTGTTCTAGCAGTTTTCCTTCAAAACCCAGTTGTTGGAAACTCCTCACTAATACTTCAGGATCAAAAATTCGCATTACCATTTTTTCGCCTGCTGCAGTAGGCAGAGTTGATAAACGCAGTTCAGTTTCTTGACCCTTAGGTGTACGCGTTTTTAAACGCCCATCCTGAGGACGTCGTTTTTCTGCAACGTTCATACGACCCAGAATTTTAATACGCGAAATTACTGCCGTGAGTGTATTGCTAGGCATGTTATAAATCGTATGCAGCACACCATCGATACGGAATCTAACACGTCCTTTCTCCGCACGAGGCTCAAGATGAATATCACTCGCACCCTGTTCAAAGGCAAATTGAAGCAACCAGTCGACTAATTTTACGATGTGCTGATCGTTGGCATCAGGATTTTGACTATCACCCAATTGTAAAAGGGATTCAACACCTCGGCTCTGTCGGTCGTAAGCTCCTGAATATTGAGAAGAGTTTACTGCTCGGCTCACTTGATAATATTCAATCAAGTAACGTTGTAACTGCTCTGGATTCAGTAAAACCTTAACAATTTTTTTAGGACTTAAGCTCTTTTCTAAATTCTTAACCCAATCATCCAAGAATGGTTGATCTGTACCAATTAAGATCTGATCAGGATGCACCTCCACCGCTAGAATTTTATTTTTGAATGCATATTCTTGTGACATGACCTGAGTCAGTGCTGCAACATCTGCTTTAAGCGGGTCGATCACATAATATTGGAGTTGTGTTTTTAATGCTAACCATTCACATAAGCGTTGCAATGTTAACTTATGTTGAGGTTGAACTTGATCAACCAATTCAAAATGTGCAATCCACTGCAATGGATGCCATTTAAATTGATCTTTTTGACGGTGTCGGGTTTGTATGAGCAACTTATCTCGCTCTAAAATACGACCATCTTTTAGTAGTTGTTCTAAACACCATGTTGTATCAATTTCAAAATTAAAATTCATTCAAATTGCCCCATTCCTTGAGCCCAACTATAGCAAATTCTTTATTCAACATTAGCCTTTAGCCTATTCAGAATTTACAATTAAATTCATTAGATCAAATTCAGCTTTAAATACATCAGTCCAACAATTTATTCGTTTGAACAAAGTTCCAGTGCAACGATCTCAACCTCATTATCCACTTTAAATTTGACATTTAAGGGGCCGAAACTTAGCCCATAAATTCGCTCAGGATCATTTTGATAAGATGGTCTTGGATCAAATGACAAAACTTGTTCCAATTCCTTGATTAAACTTTCAGCGACACATTGTTGATCCAACAGTTGATTTCGCTGAATTTCAGCAGTTTTTGACCAAATAACTTTTTTTTGAATTGGCTTATCCTGTGCATAACCGCTCGTCGCCTCAACCACGGCATCAGAATATTGAATATATGGTTTGATATCGATAACGGGTGTTCCATCTAGTAAATCACTGCCAGACACATACAATCTCAAAGAATCACCTTCTTTAAAAAGTTTTTTGAATTGTACGACTGACATACCGATAGGTGCTGGACGGTACATGCTTCTTGTCGCAAAGACCCCCATTTTTTTATTTCCACCTAAACGTGGTGGTCTGACTTGAGGCTTAAATTTTTGATTATTCTGATTTTTATTATCGTGAAACTGCCAAATCAGCCATAAGTGACTGAAATCAAGTATACCTTCAAAAGCCAATTCATCATTATATGGCGCCAATAGTTCAATATAACTTTCAACATTTACTAAATTTGGCTGACGTGGAATACCAAACTTTTCTTTGTAGGGAGATCTCATTATACCAATCACAGGTAAAGTCAGCTCATTCATAATCACTTTTTTTGATAAGCTCAATTAAATATATTCAGTTTATCGAGAATGGTTTTAGTTTAGAATAGCAAGCTGTTCTAATTTGATAATTTATTGAGACCTTTAATGGCTGCTTTTAACGTCGAAAAGATTACTCACGTACACCACTGGAATGACACATTATTCAGTTTTAAAACGACTCGCGATACAGCATTGCGTTTTAAAAATGGTCAATTTGTGATGATTGGTTTAGAAGTCAATGGCAAGCCTTTAATGCGTGCATATTCGATTGCTAGCGCGAACTATGAAGAAGAACTTGAGTTTTTCTCTATTAAAGTTCCAGATGGTCCTTTGACATCAATCCTACAAAAAGTAAAAGTTGGTGATGAAATTTTAGTTTCTAAAAAACCGACTGGTACACTTGTTCTTGATGATTTAAATCCTGGTAAAAACTTGTATCTTTTATCATCAGGTACTGGTTTAGCTCCTTTCCTTTCGACTATCCGTGATCCAGAAACTTATGAGCGTTTTGAGAAAATCATCGTTGTACACGGTACACGCTATATCTCAGAATTGGCGTATCAAGACCTTATTCAAAATGAAATTCCAAACCATGAGTTCTTTGGGGAACTTGGTGCGAAAGAAAAGTTAATTTATTACCCAACAGTTACACGTGAAGACTTCCATACTCAAGGTCGTGTTACAACTGCGATTGAAACTGGTGCTCTTTTCGAGAAAATTGGCTTACCTCGTTTTAATCCTGAAACTGACCGTGCAATGTTATGTGGTTCTCCTGCATTCCTTGACGATGTAGCTGCACTTCTTGACCAACATGGCTTAAAAGAATCTCCACGTATGGGTGTTCTTGGTGATTATGTGATTGAACGTGCTTTTGTTGAAAAATAAATAACGTACAAAAAAAACCGAGCTTTTTTGCTCGGTTTTTTTATGGAGTGTTTTATTTTCCCTATTATTTAAATCGATTTTATCTTGATTTAACTCTGTAGTAACTTTATTCAGCAATGCTGAACTAGAAGCAATATCGTCATTTCAGATATTCAACATTCACAGTAATCACTAACACTTAGTTTCTAATGTATTAACTTTAATACTAGTAAACAATAGGGTTCTTTCATAAATCATTTTTTACTCAGTTCTAAATTATAAATCCCTGCGATTAAACTGAATCTTAATCCCAATCTTTTGCCACGGTTGCGATATCGCTCAGCAAGGATTTTGAAGGTCTTCAAAGTCCCAAATACATGCTCAATCCCAATTCTTCTTTTATTGATTTCTTAATTGTAAACTTTTAGCTCAGGTTCTAGTTTACAGTGCTTTTTTGCTTTTAATGGCAATAGACTATTTGGATACACCGTATAAATCCCTTGATAGCCTTTATCTGCAAGGATAAAAGACCCTTTAGGAATTTGATTCAGGTTATGTTTGAAGAGCTCGAAATCATGTACTGCACCACGACTCGTACATAAACTCAGAATTTGCTGAGTCTTATAGTGGATGATGGCTTGTACATTGAAAGTATCAGCTTTCTTCTTACCACTATAGCTTTTCTTCTGTTTTTTTAGGTCTTTGTATTGGAATTTCTGTGGCATCTACGATCACCACATTCCAGTCGATACTTTCGCCTTCAGGCAAACTCTTGGGTAAATTAAATAGATTGGACTTGATCAGGCAATCCTCTACGTGGCGGACGATTCTTTAAGCAGTAGGCTCTGACACACCATAACTCGTTGCGACATGAAACAATGTTCGATATTCACGCCAATAACTTAAGCACAGAAGGATTTGATCTTCTACACTTAACTTAGATGGTCTACCTTTAGCAGGTACAAGCATTTTTAGCTGTTTAGCCATTAAATCAAAGGTTGACCATGAGATGCCTGTATATCGCTTAAACTGTGTTTCAGAGAGCTTCTTTGAATCAATGTATTTCATCCGCAGATTATGCATGAAGATTTAAAATTCTTCGGTACAAATAATCAACTAAAGATAGATCAGTTTTTGATTTATGAAAGAGGTCTATTATTGACGTATCAAGAGGAATATCCTGAACTAACTCTTCTATTTCTTGATTATTCAAAAATAAAGTTGATGTGCTCATTTACAAATCTTAATTAATAAGCTATTTAATTTCTTCCACGACCATTATTAGATGAATTACCGTGAGGCTTATCATCGTTAGATTCTGGTGACTTATCTTCAGGATAACGAAACAACGGTAACTTAAATCCTTCACCAACCGTAATACCACTAACTCTATTTATTGTTTAGATTGATTATTTAATTTGCCATATTCATCAAATTGTTTTTCTGATTGATCTGCCCATCTACACTTAGATGTATATCTTCATTACTTTCTATGGCAATGGAACTTGGTGAAGCCAAGAGCATCATCGCTTGTTTAAAGGTAGCTGCTTTACTTTGGTCTTCGCTCTCTAAGTTTTTGAGGTAGCCCTGTAGGTTTTCGAGTAAGCTCAGTGGATCAGTTTGTTGATTTTTTGCCACTTCACTGAGGTCTTTCGCTTGTTCCTGTTTGTAGGTAGAGATGAGTATACCTTCTCCTGCACGCACTGCCCCCTTTGATCTGTTCTGAGTTCAAAGATTTCATCATAAGGGGTAGCATGACAAAGCGTTCAATTAAATAAAAGCCTAGAATGACTTTCTATTCTTCACCGTCATATAACCAATATTCTTCGCCCCAATCTTGACTAGATTTATTCATTATGGTTCCTTTGGTGAAATACAATCGTTTTGCTTTATCATTAGATAAAATCCAATAACCTGTTCTTGGGCATAATTCTCCCCCTATAACTTTTAAATCAGGTGTAGCAAAAGTATCTACATCCTCAACCCCAATATCTTCAAACTCACCTTCTATTAACTCAACGAAATACCAGCTAGAATCAAAGCTAGTAAATGCATTTCTTGAGATTAATGATGGGGTTAGTTCCAATTGTACTTCTCGATCTGATTTTAAATAATCCCAATCATCTTCTATTCGCTTATTTTTAATATTTTCAATTGTGAACGCCCTTAACTCTTCAGAAGGAGTCCATGCTGTATATTCATTAAACTTAGAAAATAAGTCCTTTCCTAAAGCATTTAATGTTTCACACTCTTCTAATTGCCCACGTGTAAAACTATTTTCATCACGATAAGTCCAAGCAAATTGTGGTACGCCATATCGATCACCCACAGGAATATATACCCCTGTTTTTGGAATAATTTCCCCACTATTTACACGTATGTCTGTACGAAGCTTAAATTTAGGTACTTTATATTCAAAAATTCCCAGTTCTTTAATCACTTCAAATAAACCATATAAACTCCATGATCTTGGAGGCTTTACGCAAGAGTCGTAATAACTACATAATCTATATAATTCATCAAAACGCAATTTAAAATCAGCTTCTTCTTCTTCTGACATCCAGTTCGGTCGAAACTCGCCTAACATACGTGCTGTATTATATGCAGGTGTCCAGCCATATTTTTCCTGTTTCGTTTCTTCAATAATTCTGATTAGACCTAATCTGAAATCGAGTAAAGATGGGTAAGCATAGGTACTCCAATTAGCTGAAGTATCCCCCATTCCCCAACCTTCTTGCAATAAAACACGGTCACGATACTGCTGATCAGCTAAATCAATTACTCCACCCGTATATTGAATCAAATCATCCAGTTTGGTCAGTAACATTTCCAAATAAGGTTGTGAAGTAACATAATAGATTAAGGCAACTGATTGTTTTTGAAAACGAGTTAATTTAGAACAGCTTCTAAGCATAAGTTAGTCATCACTATCAAACTACTAAAACTCCTTATCCCAATCAGATTTGATCTCAGATAGAATTTTACCTTCATCAAAACTTTATCATTATTTTGACAATCCAATCTTTTATATATAAATTATTTCTTATTAGTAACTTCTAAATACCAAATCGTTTCTCCCCAGCTATTATTCTCAATCTTCGGAAATACTTCTCCCTGTTCAAAATAACGGGATTGCAATTGATTTGCAGGACTCCACCAATTACCTGTCTGTTGACAAGTCTGCCCAGCAAAACCTTTTAAATTTTCAGCTTGAATAGTCTCAGATGACCCACCCTCGTCTGCAATTCGTTCAACCAATACCCATTCCGTATCTTCCTCATGATCATATTGTGGGCAATCTGGATCAAGTCCCACTAATGCTTCTATCGCATCATGCCCTTTAAGCAGCAGCTGTGCACTTGCTTCCTGTATTTCAGGAATGTAAATACCATCCTGTGGCACAGTTTCGCCTGTTTTTACCGTAACATTTTGGTTTAACTTATATATTGGTAAAGATGATGGTAAGTTTAACTCTCCTAAATAATCTGAATCATAGTCTTCTTTTAAAAAAGTCATAGGCCAGCTACCAAAAACTGTAGCTTTAATATTAGATGATAACTTACTAGCTTTACTTTGCCATTGATCAAATAAGGCTAAATTACCCTCATCCATCCAATCAGGGAAATAGTCTATTCTTTGATTTCTAAAGTCAGTCACCACATTCCCTGCATATTGCAAAGCAGATAAATCACCCTCTAATAAACGTTTATATCCATAATTCAAGCTCTCAAGAGTTGATCTGAAATTAGGCAATACATGCTCACCCCAAACTATGTCAGGTTGTTGTGAAATATGTTGGTTTCGATAATCATAAGGTAAATCCTGCATAAACAGCTCAAGTGCATTTTCCGCTGCATCGAGCATATTTTTAAAAGCATCTACCAGTTCTTTAAAATATTCAGCCGAACTATAGCGTTCAAGTAGGAAAATTTCCTGCGGACGAATTTCAGATGATTGCGACATTATTTTTTATCTCCATACCAATTCTGCTCTAAACGCGGCACACCAACCATATTGGTTTTCGTTTCAACAATTAAACCACTGTCATAGCCCCAAGGGGTTGCTTCACGCTTACTTACATTTGCTCGTACTAAATCTTTTGGGTCCAGAACAATTTGTATGCCACCACCTTCAAGTACAAATATCTCGCCTTTGCTATTCACTTTTTCAACTTTACCCGCACTATTTTTAAAAGTCTGACTTGCGGCTGGACCTTCCCATACATTGATCCCACCCCTTGGCACTCGGTATTTAACAACCTCACCATTATGATTCCATGATGCAAATACCGCAAAATAGCGTCGCCAATCGGCTTTACTCTACTTGGGTTGTGCCTGAGGGTACGGGTGGTCCGAACTATCCGAATATGTAATCTCGTTTGAGATCAAAAAAACCCGCGAAAGCGGGTTTTTTATTAAACTTCCATCAATGCGAAAGTTTTCACCTTGAGCGATATAGTTTTATTCTTCTCCATCAAACTGCCAGTACACCTCGCCCCAATCACTTTCATAATTTGGAAAGATCTCACCCTGTTTAAAGTATTGCCGTGAATTTGATTTCGCTGTTGTATACCAATAGCCAGCTTTAGGACAAACCTGCCCAGCCGCTATACTTAATTTTTCAGTTGATTCAGTTTCGGGTTGATTGGATTGTTTTCCTATATTTTCTATATCAAAAATATAATTCTTTTCTTCCTCGGGTATGGTTCCATCTATATAGCGATTGTCTTCCCAAATTAAACGCCATTTAACATCGTACCAATCATCGGTCCCTTCCAATTTATATTGGGTTGCTTCTGTCCCTTCTAAAAAGTAGTTTGGACATCCAACATAAATATTATAGTCAGAATCATTGGTTAATTTTTGATAGACAGGTTTTTCGAACCATGGTTCATAAATGCCTGAAATTTGGATTTCTTCACCTGAATGAATTTGACCTTTTGAGCTTTCATTATAATTTGGGCAAGGGATGATCGGTTCAACGATTTGCTTACATGGTGGCCAGTTTAGTTTACTAAATAAAGATTCATAGCTCCATTTCTTATAATAAATTCGATTATTATTTGGTACATCATATGAAACGTTATACAAAGTATTAACTGTGATACCCTCCATAGCTCTTGCTATCAATAATTTTAAAATATGTCGTGTGTGGTCATGTTCAATAAAAATATTTCCATTTGGCTCTTGACCTATGCCTAGGTTTTGATAAAAAACATCATATAGCAAGCCATGTTCATCACCATAGCGACCAAAAATCCTCCCCTGAATATTCCCTTCAAAATAAAGATCATATGCTTCTTTTTTGAATTTGCTTTTTCTCAGTTCCGTTAAACCTTTTTCTGTATCACTTAGATCACTCAAATAATATAATAATTCTTCTTCATGACTCTCCTTAAAGCCTTCAGGTTCATTCAATAAGTTTAGAGGAGGATGCCTTAATTGTTGCTCAAATGCGTCTACAAATTCTTTCTCCAGTTCATATGCAACATATAAATACCGATAACTGGTATATTTTTTCATGAGATAAAAAGTTTGGTCTCTCGCTTTCTGATCAATGATATACATCATAAATTCCCTTAATTCGCCTTACTTTGCTCATGCTTAGTATTTGCTCGACCTGTCGCAGACACACCACGAGCTACCTGACCCTGTTGAACAGTTTTCTGTGCTTTTTCTCTTGCCGCCAAATACGCAACCGTATCTTCTAATTTTTTTGGAAGAATGGCATCATTCCAATTGGTTTTTTGAATTTTAACCATGTTTTCAATATATTGCCTGATCGGCTGATTGTCTGGGTGGCCAAAATCTATATATAACTGTTTTTCACCACCAGCTAACAACAATCCACTGCCTTGCATTTTTTCTAAATCAAGTTGCTCTGCAACCTGACCTTCCCATACTTTTAAGCCTTGCCAATTTTTAGGTACAACAATATTTAATTTTTCTAACTCAGCTATGGTAGGTATACGGTCTAGGGCCACAAATATACCATTTTTAGACCAGTCACTTTTTACAGCATAATCAAAACGCCATGCTGTGCCATTAATTGGCATTTTATCCGCCCAATACGCACCAGATTTAAATGGTTTTTTTTGATCAATGATTCGTTTCCAGCCAACTCTAGCACCAGGTTTATATAACTTTGCTTCAATATTAGCTTTCTGACTAAATGAGGCTATTACATAATATTTTAAAACATCATTTGTCGCAGAATCATTTTTCTTCTTAGCTAAATCCGGCCATCCGTCCTTATGCTTATAATGGCTTAAAGGCGCAGGTTTATGACCCTTGCTCGCAATCGTATTTCTAGCAGTAGAAGCCAAACGTGCTTCCGTGGTTAAAACTTTAGTTTCTCCACCACCTATCTTCGCACCAGCTTTATTCATCTGGTTGATCATTTCAGATCGGACTTTATTTAAAGCACTGTCCAACTCTTTAATTGCAGAAGGAATCATTTTATCTGCGAGTTTGGCAAGCTTATCTAACTCAGGTAAAAATGAGTTTAATTGTTGTTGTACATGCTTAGGTAGAACGACTCTCGTTTTTGATAAGAAAAACTGAATCGAGGATTTTAATCGCGCAATAAATTTTTTAAACTCGGATAATATTTTAGTTTGGTATTTTGAAAATTTAAGTGCGTTTATAAATTTAATTGGGTCTCCATAACCCATTTTTCTTAAAAAAGCCAAAATTGCAATTGCTACTTCTGCGGCTTTACTGGCATCTTTAATCACAGTAATGAGTAAGCGCCCAATACCTTTTAACACACCACCAAATATTGGAATGAGTGGCAATAAACACAAAATAATACTAACCCAGTTCAGGACTTTATTTTTCTCTTGTTCACTACCTGCCATGCGATTTGAAATAGCGATTAAATCCCTAACAGCTGTGGCTTCACCTGCGACAGGAAACATACTAATAACTGCATCAAATACGATCTGACCTAAAGTTGATTTTTCGTTAAATTCACCTTGTAAGGCTCCACCTACCCAACTGCCGGCAGCCTTGGTATTCGACCAAAGCTCTGAACCAATTTGAATTATAGCTATTTTATTTTCTGCACTCATTTTTTAGAATCCTTAAGTGCTTGTTGGTATGATTCTTCTAGATCTGAGATGTTCCAATCTGCTTTAAAATTAATATTTTCTTCTGCTTGTGCTACAACTTCATAAGATCTAGCATCTTCCCCAAAAATAATCTCTGCTTCACCATCAGGCGCATCTCTTATATCAGCTATCCCTTCATCATTAGTCACACCTGAAAATATCTGACCATTTGCGTATTTCATTTTAAAGTTTACACCTTTAACAGGCTCATCATCATGATATTTAATTGCAATCTGTTGTCTTATTTCATTTGGCATGAGTGGAAAATTCAACGGCACCTTTGCTCCCCCCACAAATTGATGCTGCCCTGCCTTAACCTCAAACTTACCAGCTGTGGTCGGTAAAACTCCCGAACTGCTAATTTCAATCTGTGAGCCACCACCGATCAACACTATTTTTTTTGCCGCTTTAATTTCAATTCGATCTTCCGTGGAAATAATCTGCACACCCTTTCTTGCAATCAGATCAGCACCATCCCCTTGAGCTTGAATCTCGATCTTGCCTTTGCCTGCATAGACTCGTGCCCCTTCTTGCGCGGCAAATAAGCTGATCTTTTTGCTGGCATGTCCGATGATGCTGTCTTGCGTGCTGGTGTTAATGCTTCCTTGTGCAATCTGGTTGATCTGCCCATCTGCACTGAGGTGGATGTCTTCGTTACTTTCTACGGCAATTGAACTTGGTGAAGCCAAGAGCATGATCGCTTGTTTAAAAGCCGCGGCTTTGCTTTGGTCTTCGCTCTCTAAGTTCTTGAGATAGCCCTGTAGGTTTTCGAGTAAGCTCAGTGGATCAGTTTGTTGATTTTGTGCCACTTCACTCAAAGCTTTGGCGTTGTTTAAGCTACTTTCGAGTTGTTGTTTGGCTTCGCTTGCATCGAGATGGTTTGCTTTGGCTTGTTCTTGTTTGTAGGTGGAGATGAGTATGCCTTCGCCCGCTCGTACTGCACCCCATTGGTCAGTTCTGAGTTCGAAGCCTTCGCCGCGTCCTTCACTTTCTGCTGTTGCTTTGGGATGACTGAGATTCCCTAGGTTAAGTTGGCTCGCCCCGTGGGTGTTTTGCAGTTGGGTGGAGATTTGTCCTGTGGTGTCATCAAAGCGGAGTTGTCCATAACCTTCGCCTTGGACTTCTTTACTTTTAATCCCTGCGAGTTTTTTTGTGTCCGGCAGTTGGCCTTGACTGTCGAATCGGGTTGGGCTGCGTTGGGCTTCATGTAGGCGGCCCACCACAAAGGGACGGTCGATGTTGCCGTCAAAGAAGTCGATGACCACGATTTCATTGATTCGAGGAAGGAAGCGTGCGCCATAGCCTTCGCCTGCCCATGGGGTCAGTACATCGACCCAAGCTGAATCGGTGTCGTTGTTGTTACTGCCGGCACCCCCATCAAATTGGTGGTCTTCTGCTCGGGTAAATAGGAAGCGTACTTTGATGCGTCCCCATTCATCGACATGGATTTCTTCTCCTGCAGGTCCCACCACTTTGGCGCGTTGCGGATGGGTGCTAGGTCGATGTTGTAAGGGGTTGTATTCGGGTACGGTTTTGATGTTGCGTCGTTGTAGGATGAGTTCGCTGGCTTGGCGTTCTTGGTCCTTGTGGGTTGCTTGGTTGGTGTCTGTCTTGTGTTTTGGCGTCCATTGGCTGCGTTGTAGCAGTTGTTGGACTTGTTGGTCTAAGTCTTTGGGTAGGTTGTTTTGGTTGTAGTAGCGTTTGCCAACAATGAGGAATTCTTGATCAGCTCCGCTGTGTTGTTCAATTTCTGGGTGTCCATCGAGTTTGAACCAGTAGCCGACTTGGCTGTCTCTGACGCTGGCTTTGGCGATGAATTGTTTGCTTTGTCCCGCGTAGTAGTCGCTAAGGTGTTGGTTGAGTTTTTCGACTTGGCTGTTGCCTGAGGCGGTGGCTTGGTCTTCACCTTTGAGGTCTTGGATCCATGCAGGGCTGATGTGCCATGCTTGTTCGAGGCCTAGGCTGGCATTGTCTTGGTGGTCACTGTGTTGGTGTT